>DASUIL010000261.1:0-12311 GCA_036273075.1 Fluviicoccus sp.
AGCAACGCCCGCGAAAGGCGCTGCGGTTTTTCTTCCCACAGCTTGCCCACCCAGGGGGAGTAGCGCTGCCGGACCTGAAACCGATAACCGGAACCAACCTCCGCCAGCTCCACCGCACGATCGGCATAGGCCGCCTGGATATCGGCGATGGCGCGCAGCACTTCCTGCCGGCCGGGCTTCTCGCCGTCGGCAAACAGCTGCTGCAGCCCCTCCACGGGTAATGGGACGGGACTGGCGAAAATGGCGCCTTCGACAATCCCCCTCACCAGCTTGCGATCTAGGCCCACGCCGACTCTCCGGGCTCCTGACGGCGGACGTAGATGGGCGCAAAAACGGATTCCTGCACCAGCGATATCATTTTCTGCTTCAACAACTCGAGGATGGCCATGAAGGTCACCACCACGCCCATCCGTCCTTCATGACGGGCAAACAACTCATGAAATACGACCTGAGTGTCATCCTGCAAACGCTCGATCACTTCACGCAGCCGTTGTTCCAAGGTCAACCCTTCAGAAGCGATGACGTGGCTTTGGCGCAGATCGGCGCGGCGCAGTATATCGCGCATGGCGTCCAGCAAACCGGGTAAATCCCCGAACATCGGTTCTTCCGCCACCACTATTTTCAATGGTGCGTCAGCCATGGCCGCAAAAACGTCGCGCCCCTCCTGAGGCAAGTCATCCAGGTCCGCCGCCGCCTGCTTGAATCGTTCGTACTCTTGCAAACGGCGTACCAGCTCGGCGCGGGGATCATCCTCTTCCTCACCGGTCTGCACCGGCCGGGGCAGCAACATGCGGGACTTGATCTCGGCCAGCAGGGCCGCCATCAACAGATACTCTGCCGCCAGATCGATATGCAGCACCTGCATCAGGTCGATATAAGCCAGATATTGGTCGGTAATCCGGGAGATCGGGATATCCAGAATATCCAGATTCTGCTTGCGGATGAGGTAAAGCAACAGGTCCAGCGGTCCTTCAAAAGCCTCAAGCACTACGGCCAGGGCATCGGGCGGAATATACAGGTCTTCAGGAATTTCCGTCAGTGCTTCCCCGTATATGCGCGCCACTACGTCGGAATCGGCTTCCGGCGGGGTCTCGCTCTCGGGGGCGACGGGAATGTCCATGGAGTTAACGGTAACCCAGCCCCATGGCGTCACGAACATCCCGCAGGGTGTCTTCGGCCACATCACGGGCCTTGTCAGCCCCTTCCGCCAGAATGCTGCGGATCAACTCCGGCTGTTCCTCATACTCGCGGCAACGGATGCGCATTGGCGTCAATTCTTCGTTGACCGCATCGATCACCGGCTTCTTGCACTCCAGGCAGCCGATGCCCGCCGAGCGGCAGCCCTGCTGAACCCACTGACGCGTGGCGTCATCGGAATACACGGTATGCAGTTGCCAGACCGGACAAACGTCCGGATTGCCGGCATCGGTACGGCGGATCCGCTGCGGATCGGTGGGCATGCGGCGGATCTTCTGGTCGACGCTGTCGGGATCTTCCCGCAAGGAAATGGTGTTGCCGTAGGACTTGGACATTTTCTGTCCGTCCAGGCCGGGCATCTTCGAGGCCGGCGTCAACAGCGGCTGCGGCTCGGGCAGAATGATCTTGCCGCTGCCTTCCAGCGACCCCAACAGGCGTTCCTTGTCGCCCAAGGTGATGTTCTGCTGGTCCTGAACCAGGGCGCGCGCGGTCAGCAGCGCCTCGTCATCACCGCTTTCCTGATACTTGCGGCGCAAATCCACATAGACCTTGGCGGCCTTCTTGCCCATCTTGGCGATACCGGCCTCGACCAGTTCCTCAAAGCCGGGTTCACGTCCGTAAAGGTGATTGAAACGGCGCGCCACTTCCCGGGTCAGCTCAATATGTGAAACCTGATCCGCGCCGACCGGTACATGCCCGGCGCGATACAACAGGATATCCGCGCTCTGCAAGAGCGGATATCCGAGGAAACCATAAGTGGCGAGATCTTTCTCGCGCAGTTTTTCCTGCTGGTCCTTGTAGGTCGGCACCCGTTCAAGCCAGCCCAGCGGAGTCATCATCGACAACAGCAAGTGCAGTTCGGCATGCTGCGGCATCCGCGATTGCACGAAAATGGTGGCCGCCTTGGGATTCACGCCTGCCGCCAGCCAATCGACCACCATGCCGTAAACGCTATCCTGAATGATGCGCGGATCTTCATAGGAGGTAGTCAGGGCATGCCAGTCGGCGACAAAGAAGAAGCAGTCATGCTCGTACTGGAGGTTGACCCAGTTCTTGAGAACGCCGTGATAGTGCCCCAGATGCAGGCGACCTGTGGGACGCATGCCCGACAGGACACGCGAGGAGGAAGAAACAACGCTCATGGCTTTCCGGAAAACATGATCAGAATTAAATTCTTGGGATTATAACGGCGGACAGGGTCAAAAAAGAACGGCTTGTCCAACGGTTGGACAAATAAAAAAAGGCAGACCAATGCGGTCTGCCTGGATAAGCAAATTACCACCATCAACAAGGAGAGACGCCCAACCCTAGGCATCTGGCCACTGCTTAACTCCAAGATAAGCAATAGCCACATTTCAATGTTATTCGGTTTCAATTCAAAACCGCAAGTAACAATGTAAAAAAATGGCGCGGATTATCGAGTTTTTAACGGTTTTTGGCAGCCATCAGCTAAATGGCGCGGGATCACCGGCGCCAACCCGCAATATATGCACGCCATCATCAGCCGAGAGGTCAACCACGGTGGTGGACATCATCGCCCCGAAGCCGCCGTTGATAACCAGATCCAGCTGTTTCCCCAACGACTCATGGATCTCCTCGGGATCGAACAAAGGCTCTTCAGCACCGGGTAATTGCAGGGTTGTGGTCAACAGCGGCTCATTCAGCTCGGCCAGCAGCCCCTGGCAAATGGCGTGCTCGGGCACCCGCAGGCCAATGGTCTTGCGCTTGGGATGCATCAAGCGTTTCGGCACTTCGCTGCTGGCGGTCAGAATGAAGGTGTAAGCGCCGGGGGTATGGGCTTTCAGCAGGCGGTACGTGGCATTGTCCACCTTGGCGTACGTCGCGATCTCCGAGAGGTCGCGGCACATCAGGGTGAAATGATGGCGCTCATCCAGCTGGCGCAGGCGGATAATCCTTTGCAGGGCCTCCTTGTCGCCCAAGTGACAACCCAAGGCATAGGCCGAATCGGTAGGATATGCGATAACACCGCCGTTACGGATAATGGCAACCGCCTGTTTTAGCAGACGGGTCTGGGGATTATCGGGATGTATATGAAAATACTGGCTCATGATGGATTCATATAACCGGAATTACCGGCCATTCCTGAAAATTAGAACAACTCCCAGACCGGCCGGCATCCTTTCGGCAAGTCGGGAAAAACGCCCAGCTTCAGCCAGGGCATGTGCGCGCCATGATAATCACTGCCTTGCGAGGCGTGAAGTCCGAAGCGCTGCGCCAGCGCAGCCAATTGCTGCACGACATTGGGTTTTTCGCTGCCGCTGCTGACTTCCATGCCCAAGCCGCCCGCCTCCCGGAATTCCTGCAAGAGCAAGCGTAACCGGGTCTGCGACAAGCCGTATCGGGACGGATGCGCGAGAACGGGCACTCCTCCCGCCGAACGGATCCACGCAACCGCCTCCGTCAAACCTACCCAGGGAATGGGGACCGCCGCCGGCTTGCCTTCCGCCAGAAACTTGTTGAAGGCTTGCTGCAGGTTGCGAACCCTGCCCGTCGCCAGCAGGTAGCGGGCGAAATGGGTGCGGCCGACGCGATCTGCATCCCCGGAAGCCGCCTCAAGCACCACCGGCCAGGAATCTCCCTGACCCAGCTCCTGCAAGCGGTCGGCAATCAACCGCGCCCGGCGGCCGCGCGCACCGGCCTGCTCGCGCAGGTGGCGGCACAGCTCGGGACTGGCGTCGTCGATGGCCAGTCCCAGCACATGCACCAGCGTCTTGCCCCACAGCGCGGAAATCTCCACGCCCGGCACCAGCCGCAGGCCGTTGGCCAAGGCGGCGGCCCGCGCTTCAGGCAAACCGGCAATGCTGTCGTGGTCCGTCAGGGCCAGAGCCTCGATACCCCGCTCGGCCGCAAGGCTGAACAGATCGGAAGGAGACAGGCTGCCATCGGAATACAGGCTGTGGCTGTGCAGATCAATCGTTGGCATGACAGACTGGGGAAAGGGGTTTAACATCGGCACTTTAACAGATTACCCCGCCCCTGCCCATTTTATGAAAGCGCTACTCGATTTTATCCCGCTCTTTGTTTTTTTCGGCGCCTATCATTTATATGACATCTATAGCGCCGCCGCCGCCCTGATCATCAGCTCGATCATCGTCTATGGCGGCATATTGGCGGTTGAACGCAAACTGGAAAAGGGGCAATGGTTCACGTTGATCGCCACCCTCGCGTTCAGCTCCATCACCCTGCTGCTGCACGATGAAACCTGGCTGAAATGGAAGGCGCCGGTCATCAACTGGGTTTTCGCACTGGTCTTTCTCGGCAGCCAGTTCACCGGCCGCAAGCCGCTGGCGCGAGCCATGCTGGAACAGGCCTTCGACATGCCCGATGCGCTCTGGAACCGCCTCAATCTCGCCTGGGTCCTCTTCTTCGCCGTCATGGGCGGGCTGAACGCCTTTGTCGCCTTCCGCTATCCCGCTTACTGGGTGGACTTCAAGGTGCTGGGCAGCCTGGGATTCACTATTGCATTCATGATCGCGCAATTTGTAGTCCTGTCCCGATACCTGAAAAAAGAGGAGCAAGCCTGACCATGTGGTACGCCATTATCGCCGAAGACAACCCCGGCTCGCTGGAAAAGCGCCTCGCCGCCCGTCCCGCGCATCTGGACCGTCTCAAGACCTTGCAGGGGGAAGGAAGACTGCTGCTCGCCGGTCCGCATCCCGCCATCGACAGCGATGACCCCGGCGAAGCCGGCTTTACCGGCAGCCTGGTGGTCGCCGAGTTTGAAAACCTCGCCGAAGCCGAGGCCTGGGCGGCGGCTGACCCCTATCGAGCGGCCGGCGTCTATGGACAGGTCACGGTAAAACCGTTCAGGAAAGTGCTGCCATGATTCGCGCGGCGGTCAGTCTTAGCTTGCTGATGCTGGCCGTCCCGGTGGCGGCGGAGCCTGCCGCCGGGCCTCTTCCCCCAGCCTCTACCGCCACTATGACGGGTGCGGCAACCACACCCACTCCCAAGCCCGCTCCGATCGCAGTGGTTTCCGCCGGCAAGGCCGCGCAGCCGGAAACACCGCCGCCGGTGCGCGGCAGCAACGGCAACATCGTCATTGACGCCTCGCTGACACCCGCGCAGCGCGCCGAACAGGACCTGCTGGCGAATGCCAAAGCCATGGATCGGGCCAATCTCGAACTTCAGGCCCGGAATCAGACATTGCAGTTGCAGAATGAAAACCTCAATCTGCAGGTGAAGCTGCTGCAACAGGACCAGAGCGCCGACGGCATCCGCAACGGGGCGCTGGCAGCCATCGCCGGAGTGTTGTTGGGCTGGTTCCTGGCCGGGGCTGCCACACGGAGGGCGCGCAAGCACTCATGGTGATTGTTCCCGCAGATCTGGAATGGCGTGACGGCCTGCCCTGGTCGCGTCAGTTCGGCGACATTTATTTCTCTGTCGATAACGGCCTGGCGGAAAAGCGCCATGTCTTTCTGGACGGCAACCGCTTGGCGGAGCGTTTCGCCGCAATACCTGACGGTGGCGGCTTCACCATTGCCGAAACCGGCTTTGGCACCGGCCTGAACTTCCTTTCGACCTGGCGACTCTGGGAGCAGACCGCCCCCCCGGATGCCTGGCTGCATTTCGTGTCGATGGAAATGTATCCGCTGACCGCCGATGACCTCCGCCGCGCGCTGGACCTGTGGCCGGAGCTGGCTGATCTGGTTGCCCCCTTGCTGGCACAGTACCCCTTTCTCACTCCCGGCTGGCACCGTCTGCTGTTCCCCGATGCCCGGATTACGCTGACCCTGCTGCTGGGAGACGCGCGACTCCTGCTGCCGGACCTGCAAGCCCGGGTTGATGCCTGGTTCCTGGACGGATTTTCCCCCGACCTGAATCCGGAACTGTGGCAACTGGAACTGCTCACCCATCTGGGCCGCCTGAGTGCTCCGGGCGCTACCGCCGCGACCTATACCTGTGCCGGTGCGGTGCGACGGGCATTCGCAGAATTCGGCTTTACGGCGCAACGGGTGAAGGGCTTTGGCCGCAAGCGCGAAATGCTGGTCGCGGTGAATCAGACAGAATCGCCCCCCGTCACATCCACAGGGCTTGATCGACCGACACCCGCTTGCGGGCAAAAGCGGGTGCTGGTTATTGGCGCGGGCATCGCCGGAGTCAGTTGCGCGCGTGCGCTGGCGCTGCGCGGCTGGCAAGTAACGCTGGCTGATCGCGCCGATGGCCCCGGTTCCGCCGCATCGGGCAATCCGGCCGCCATCATTTATCCGAAAATCGCACCTCCCCATTTGTCCGCCTGGCATTTCCAGCAGCAAGGCTACCTGTGGCTGCGGCAACAAGTACATGACTTGAACGATATCTGGCGGGAAACCGGCCTGCTGTGGCTGCTCTCCGGCAACCAGCAACGGGAAGGTGACAAAATCGACGGGCACCCCTGGCATCCGCGACTGGTGGAAAAAGTCAGCGCCGCCGAGGCCTCGGCACTGGCTGGTGTTCGGATCGACACCGACTGTCTGCACTTCCCGCAAGCCGGTTTCCTGCATCCGGCAGCACTTTACCGGCACTGGCTGGCAGACCCGCGCATTCGCTGTCTCTGGCGCACCGAAATCTCAGGCCTTGTCAAAACGGACAGTCTCTGGCGGGCGCAGACCGCTGACAGCCGGGAGAAAGGCGATTTCGACATTGTGATCCTGGCCAACGCACTGGACGCCACCCGTTTTGCCATGGCGGCCGTATTGCCGGTTTACCCGGTTCGCGGGCAAATCGCCCTGATGCCCGGCACCGGCAAGCTGGCCGACCTGCGCAAGGTGCTTTGCTACGGCGGCTACCTCACACCCGCTTTTGGCGGGCAGCATTGCATCGGCGCTTCATTTATCCCCAACGATGCCGACACCGGAATACGAGACGAGGATCATCTCCATAACCGTCGCCTCTTGCAGAACTTTGTACCGGACCTGGCCGATGCATTGCCGGATCAGTCCGAGTGGACAGGACGCGCCTCCTACCGCACCCAGAGCGCCGATTACCTGCCGCTGGTGGGTGCGCTGACCCATCCGGAAAACCCGGACTTGATCCCCGAAGGCATCTATCTGAGTATTGGTCACGGCTCCAAGGGTTTCTGCTATGCGCCGCTGGCTGCCGAGATTCTCGCCGCCGAACTCAACGGCGAACCTTTCCCGGTAGCGCGGCGCGTGCTCAAGACGCTGCATCCCGCCAGGTTCCGCCTGCGGGAGAGGCGTCGCAACCCCAAGGCACGTTCTGAAGAATTGACCGCCATCTGATCCGCGAGGTCCCATGATCGCTATCCGTGAAGCTTGGAATGCCGGCCTGATGAGTCCTCAACACTGGCTAGCCAACATCATCGCAGGGGTTGTCGTCGGGGTTGTCGCCCTGCCGCTGGCCATGGCCTTTGCCATCGCCTCGGGCGCCAAGCCGGAACAGGGGATTTACACCGCGATTGCGGCCGGACTGGTCACCTCTCTCTTTGGCGGCAGCCGCCTGCAAATTTCCGGACCGACCGGCGCTTTCATTGTCATTCTGGCCGGAATCACCGCCAAATATGGTGTGGACGGCCTGCAAATCGCCACCGTCATGGCAGGCATCATGCTCTTGCTGCTGGGGCTTGCGCGCATGGGCGGCATCATCAAATTCATCCCCAACCCGGTCATTGTCGGCTTTACAGCAGGTATCGCCGTTATCATCTGGGTAGGGCAATGGAAGGATTTTTTCGGACTACCCGCCGTCAGCGGCGTTCATTTCCATCAGAAACTGGCGCACCTGATCCAGGCCCTGCCGCAATTCCACCACGCCACCACGGCGCTGGCGCTGCTGAGCCTGGCAATCGTCGTGCTGACCCCGCGCATTTCCGGACTGAACCGGATTCCCGGGCCCTTGCTGGCGCTGGTGACGGCTACCGCGCTCCAGGCGATCTTCAACTTTCCCGGCGTCGCCACCATTGGCAGCGCCTTTGGCGGCATTCCCCAAGGCATACCGGAATTCCGCCTTCCCGATGTCAGCCTGTCCCGCATCGTCGAACTGACCGGTCCGGCCTTCACCATTGCCATGCTCGGCGCAATCGAGTCACTGCTTTCCGCCGTGGTCGCTGACGGCATGGCGGGCACGCGTCATGACAGCAATCAGGAACTGGTCGGACAAGGCCTCGCCAACATCGCCGCGCCGCTGTTCGGCGGCTTTGCGGCAACCGGCGCCATCGCCCGTACCGCCACCAATATCCGCAACGGCGGCACCAGTCCGTTGGCGGGTGTCGTTCATTGCCTGACGTTGCTGCTGATCATCCTGTTCCTGGCCCCGCTGGCCGTGAACATTCCGCTGTGCGCGCTTTCGGCCATCCTGTTCTTCGTGGCCTGGAACATGAGCGAGGCAAAGCATTTCATCAATATGGTAAAACGCGCGCCCCGCGCCGATGTGGTCATCCTGGTGCTGACCTTCCTGATGACGGTCTTCACCGATCTGGTCGTGGCCGTCAATATCGGCGTCATTCTGGCCACACTGCTGTTCCTCAGCCGCATGTCCAGCGCGGTGGAAGTACAGCAACAGTCCTCCTCTGACCTGAAGTCGGAGTTGGGCGGTCAGGACCTGCCGGACGGCGTTTTGGTCTACACCATCGAAGGGCCGTTCTTTTTCGGCGCGGTCGAGAATTTCGAACGGGCGCTGGTCAGCACCCGCACCGACCCGAAACGCCTGGTCATCCGGTTGAAGCGGGTTCCTTTTGTCGATATCACCGGTATCCAGACGCTGGAGGAAGTGCTGGCCAAATTCGTCAAACGGGGGGTTGAAGTCGCCCTGTGCGAAGCCAACTGGCGGGTGAAAAAGAAATTGCTGAAATCCGGCACCATCCAGATGCTGGGACGCCAGAATTACTTTGATGACTTCGGACAGGCGGTGCGCAACGATCGTTCGCCCCCCCGGCCCGTCACCCCGGAAGCCGCTGGTTGATCATCCGCCGGGAAGCATGTTCCCGGCAGCCGCCGCTTCACACCTTCGATGTTACAGCAGCCCCTGCTCATGCAGCAGGGCGACCAGTTGCGCCTCTGTCCAAACCGGCACTTCCAGCCGGTTGGCGTCATCCAGCTTGGAACCGGCAGCCTCGCCCGCCACGACCGTGGTTGTCTTCTTCGAGACGCTGCCGCTCACTTTCGCACCCAGCTTCTGCAACAAGGCCTTGGCCTGATCCCGGCCCATCGTACTCAAGGCGCCGGTCAGCACCCAGGTCTGCCCGGCCAGCGGCTGGACATGATGCCGCTCCACCGGACGCCAAGCCACCCCTCGCGCACGAAAATCGGCAATCAGGGCGCGATGGCTGTCATTGGCGAAATACGCCACGATCCATCCCGCCGAAACCTCGCCGATATCGGGAACAGCCAGCAACTGCTCAAGCGTCGCCTCCATCAGCGGCTCCATATCACCGAAATGCTCGGCCAGCGCCAATGATGTGCTTTCCCCGACGCCGCGAATCCCCAGCGCGTAAATGAAGCGGGGCAATGTCGTCTGCCGACTGCGATCGATCGCCGTCACCAGATTGGCGGCCAATTTCTCGCCCATGCCTTCGAGACCTTTACCGAGGATATCGGCCACGCTCAGGCTGTACAGGTCAGCACTGCTGCGCACCAGTCCGGTATCCAGGAACTGTTCCAGCCAGCGCTCGCCCAGGCCCTCGATATCCATGGCCTTGCGGGAAACGAAATGAGCCAATCGCCGCAGAATCTGCGCCTCGCAGCTGTAGTCACCGCTGCAACGCACCACGACCCCCCCCTCTTCCTGTACCAACGCGGCGGAACACACCGGACAGCATTCCGGCAGGCGGATATCAACACCGTCCGCCGCCGCTTCCACCACGCGCTCCACCTTGGGAATGACATCCCCGGCGCGGCAAACCTCGACCCGGTCACCGATACGGAGTCCAAGCCTTCGCACCTCATCCATATTGTGCAGCGTGACATTGCTGACCGTGACGCCGCCGACAAACACCGGTTCCAGCCGCGCCACCGGCGTCAGTGCGCCGGTACGGCCCACCTGGAATGCCACTGACTCCAGCTTCGTTACGGCGCGCTGGGCCGGGAACTTGTAAGCCACCGCCCAACGGGGTTCACGGCTGACAAAGCCCAGTTGCTGCTGCTTTTGCAAGGAATTGACTTTGATGACCACGCCGTCAATATCAAACGGCAGCCCGTCGCGCCGCTGTCCAATCTCCTGGTAAAAGGCCTCCACAAATTCCAGACCGCGCCCGACACGCAACTCATCACTCAGGGAAAAGCCCCCTTCCTTCAACCATTGCAAGACGGCGAATTGCGTTTCCGGCAATCCAGCGCCCTCAATCCGCGCCACGGAGTAGGCATAGAACGCCAAGGGCCGCCGCGCCGCGATAGCCGGATCCAATTGCCGCACACTGCCGGCGGCGGCGTTGCGCGGATTGGCGAAGGTCTTTTCACCACGTTCGACAGCTTCGGCATTCAGCCGCTGGAATCCGGCTCGCGGCATCAGGACTTCCCCCCGGACCTCCAGCAGCGCGGGAGGATCGGCAAACAGCAGTGATTGCGGCAGATTGTGGATGGTTTTCAGGTTATGGGTAATATCCTCACCGGAAATCCCGTCACCACGTGTCGCGCCATATTGTAACTGTCCGTTTTCATAAATCAGGCTTACCGCAAGACCGTCCAGCTTCAATTCCGCGCAATACTCCAAGTCCTCCGCCTCGTTCGGCAACCGTTCGCGAACCTTGCGCTCGAAATCATGAAGCTCGTCAACAGAAAAGACATTACCTAGGGAAAGCATCGGTACTGCATGCCGGATACTGGAAAATGCCGGTACCGGCTCCCCGCCGACACGCTGGGTCGGGGAATCCTCCGTCAACAATTCCGGATATTCCTCCTCCAGCCGTTTCAGTTCCCGGAAAATACCATCATAGGCTTCATCCGTTATTTCCGGATCGTCCAGTACATAATAACGATGGTTGTGATAACGAAGCTGATGACGAAGACTGGTTATTTTGCGAACAATTTCTGGATTGGCTGTCATGACACCCGCTTCCTGTTTTTGGTCATGGGCTGAGAGGAACTAGTTGAAATGCGGTGATGGATTGCATTCGGGAAATGCTTTTTTTCAAACAAAAGAAAGGGGATGAATATCATCCCCTTTTTCTTTTGGCTTGCCGGGTGACGGATCAGACCGCGACGGCAACCCCCATCAACTGACGGCGGGTATATTCCAGCACATCTTCCCGGTAATGCTCCACCAGCTGGCGGTTCAACGGGTTCTGGTTCTGATCCAGCACTTCGCCATGCAATTCCGAGGCAATACGGCGGGCCGTATCGATCATCATGTCATAGGCAAGGGCCGGCTGCTGGCTGGGCAACGCCATGAACAGGGTCAGGGCCGGAATGAATTCACCGGTCATTGACTCCAGATCAAACGCGCCCACTTCATCGGCGCGGGCCATGCTGAACAGGACTTCACCGTGGCCGCTGGGATGCTCATGGCGGTGGAACATCGACATTTCACCAAAACGCAAACCATAAGACAGCGCGCATTTCAGCAGGCGTTCCCCATCGAAAGGTACGTGGCTGGGCACGACATAAACGATCACATAATCCTGGGCTTCCACAACCCGGCTTTGCGATTGAGACAATGCCAGCGGATCCACGAAATCATCATCAGCACCGATAATGGTGTCTTCCGGAACGGCCTTCTTGCGCAGTTCCAGGGAAATCACGTTGCCCGCCACTTCAGGCTCATTGCGGGCAGGCACCACCAGACGGACAGTATCCATTTCCTCGTTGGCGGGCATGGCAGTCTGCATGGCTACCGGAACAATGCTATCGGTAGCGGCAGCAGGAACCAGGGAAAGACCCTTTTTCGCCATTTCGCGACGCTCGGCGCGCGAAACCACGCGCAATCCGTCGGGGGTATGGATGAACGCTTCTTCTTCCGTCATGACAGCTTCCGCTCCGTCACGCGTGCTACGGACAAAATCCCAGACCGTCTTGGCCAGAACAACCAGGGCAACGGCGACCGCCCCCCAAATCCAGTTTTCCATAGTTAAGAAACCTCAAGCGGCTGCCAAGGCTGCAGCCTGTTCAACATCCACAGCCACCAAGCGTGAAACCCCAGGTTCATGCATGGTGACCCCCATAAGT
>DASUIL010000262.1:0-16907 GCA_036273075.1 Fluviicoccus sp.
GGCATCATCCGCCATCGCCGGGTCGGTCGAGAGTTGGATCGGTTCCAGGAACTCGGTGCGGATCTTCGCGGGCAGCGGAATGTGCTGCAACGGCGTCACATGCACCGCCAGCCCCAGCGGCCAGCTCAACGTAATCGGCGCGACTTCCGAGCGCAGCCGTTTCTTCAGGTTCAGCAGCTTCGCCAGTCCGCGCCCTTCCGACAGCACAAACAGCGTGTCGTGCCCGCCCACCGTCGCCACCGGCACAATCGGCCTGCCGCTGCGGATGGCCAGTTTGATGAAGCCGGTGCGGCCGCCCAGTTCCACGGTGTCGCGCTTGCGCCAGCTGCGGAAGGCGTCCTTTTCGCCGCCCGGCCACAGGATGACGTCATCGCCTTTGGCAAACGCCGCCTGGATGTTGTCGCGGGTGGGGCTGATGACGCCCATGCGCCGGAAATAGCGGCCGAGGCCGGGGGTCTTCATCAGCACGTCGTGGGCGGTGGCGTGCAGCGTGCGACCGGTGCCGAAGCGCCGGGACCAGGCAAAGCCGATGGTCCAGGCGTCCATGGTCAGCGGGCCGCCGGAGTGGACGCCGATCAGCAGCGCTGGTTCGGCGGGCAGCTTGTCCCAGCCGTCCAGTTCCAGCCGGAAGTAGCGGTCGAGCAGGAAGTCCACAAAGCTGCGTTGTGTTTTCATCAGCCGGGGGTCGGGGCCGTTCAGTCCCTCCGGCGCCCAGGATGCTGGCGGAGGGGTGGTTTCATGCATCGTCAGCGGCTGTGGCGCTTGGGTCGCGGCCGGTGGATTCTTGACCACCGACAGCCGGACGGGGCGGGGGATTTCCATCGTCGTGGCAAAACGTTGTTCGGCGGTATTCATGGCGGGAGCCTCCGGGGCGTGACCATCAGATGGAGGAAACGGCTGTCTCCTCATTTGTGTACAAGTGTACACTAATTGGTGAAAAAGTCAGCTGACTTCGGTCAATTAAGTCCGTTTTTTAAGGCTATGCGCTTGATTTATATTGGTACGGTCGTACACTGAGTTGGCAAGGTTCTCCCTCTCCCAAGGTCTGGGAGAGGGTGGTGCGCAGCGCCGGGAGAGGGTTTGGCGGTGGTGGCTTGGAGGTTCCTGTTCAGGGGACTGTCTGTCCCCCCTCTCCAGCCAGCGCGCTGCATCGCGCTGGCGCTTCTGCGGCAAGCAGCATGGCTGCTTGAAACCCCGCCTACGCCCCTAACCCTCTCCCCTTGGGGAGAGGGAGCTTCTAGTTAGATAATTTGATAAAAATCAATAACATTACTCTTCTCCAACCCGCCTCCCCGCAAATGGCGAAAACGGTCAATAACTCGGCGAACTATGTCAATACGCCCTGTAATCCCGGGCAGATACTCAGGTCATTCCCGCTGTCCCGAGGACATGACCATGACCGCTTCCATTACCACCTTCCCGGCCGCCGCCAACGACCTGATCCCGCCGCCCGGCGCCCGCGCCCTGCGCCTGAAGGCCGCGCTGCATGACGCCGGCTATTCCATTTGCCTGGAACGTCCGCGCCTGCTGAAAGCCTTCCGCAAAAGCGGAACGGGCAAGGGCGAACATCCTCTGGTCCAACGCGCACTGGCCTTGGCTTACGTGATGAAGCACCGCCAGCCGCGTCTCTATGACGACGAACTGATCATCGGCAACGTGTCGTCGAAGCGGGTTGGCGCGAACTTCTACCCGGAAGGCACCTCGGTCAACATCATCGAGGACCTGTTCACGCTGGAGGACCGCCCGATCAAGCTGAGGTTGAGCCGCCGGGAAAAGCTGGAACTGGCCGCGCTGGCCGCCGACAACGCCTTCACCAACATGGGCTCCCGCGCCTTCGCCCGGCCGGGCTATACCGGCGAACTGCTGGAAATCCTCAACCCCAAGCGCTACATCGTTACCGAGGAGGCCGGGGTGGGGCATCAGGTGGGCGACTACCGCCGTCTGGTGGCGGAAGGGCTGGTCGAAACCGACCGCATCGCCGCCCGTTGTCTGGATACCCGCACACTGCCGGACGGCACGCCCGCCGCCGCTGACCAACTGGCCTTCTACCGCTCGCTGCGTATCACCATCGACGGTATCCGGAGCATGGCGACGAACCTGGCCGACGCCGCCGAACGCGAGGCCCTGCGGACAGACATTTCCGACCAGCGCCGCACCGAACTGCTGGCCGCCGCCCAATCCTGCCGCCGCGTACCTTACTACCCGCCCGCCACCTTCCAGGAAGGCTTGCAGGCCTGCTGGCTGCTGCACATCGCCATGCTGCTGGAAGATTTCGAGCAGGGCATGTCCTTCGGGCGGCTGGACCAGGCGCTGATCCATCTTTATGAAGCTGACCTGGCGCGCGGTGCGCTGACCCGCGAGCAGGCGCTGGAGCTGTGGGTGAGTTTCGAGGCCAAGACCGGCGAGACCATCCCGCTCTATTCCAACCGCATGGATGTCTATTTCAGCGGCAATTGCGTCGGCCAGTCGATCACCGTTGGCGGCGTCGATGCGGAAGGCCGCGATGTCAGCAACGAACTCTCCGAGCTGGTGCTGGAAGCCTTCGGCCAGCTGGGCACCCGCGAACCGGCGCTGCATGTGCGCGTGCATGCCGAGACCCCGAAGCGGCTGCTGGACAAGGCGGTGGCGGTGATGCAGCGCACCGGCGGCCGCCCGACGCTGATGGGCGACGAGACGGTGATCCACAGCCTGCGGCACACCGGCATGACGCTGGAACATGCCCGTGATTACGCCATCATCGGCTGCGTGGAGCTGGCCAGCCAGGGCCGTACCTACAACTCCGCCGACGCCGCGCTGTTCAACCTGCCGCTGTGCCTGGAACTGGCGCTGAACCGGGGGGAAAGCTTCCAAGGCGAGACGCTGGGACTGCTGACCCCCCCGCTGGCCGCGATGACCGGTTTCGAGGACGTGCTGGCCGCCTTCCGCGCGCAGGTCACCTTCCAGGTGGGACGGATGCAGCGCGCCATCAACCGGCTGGAGGAGACTTACCGCATCCATCGCCCGACGCCGGTGAATTCGATCATGACGCAGGGCTGCCTGGCCAAGGGCAAGGACGTGACCTGGGGCGGCGGCATGTACGACTACACCTCGGTGCAGGCCGTGGGGCTGGCTGATGCCGGGGATTCGCTCTACGCGCTGAACAAGCTGGTTTTCGAGGAAAAGCGCTTCACGCTGCCGCAATTGGTGGAAATCCTGAAGGCCGACTTCGCCGGGCAGGAGCCGCTGCGGGTGGAACTGAGCCGCCGTTTCCCGCGTTTCGGCAACGGCGACAAGGCCGCCGACGCCATGACCCAGCGCGCCGCCGATGCCTTCACCGATGCGGTGACGCCGCGCCGCAACACCCGCGGCGGCCAGTGGATCGCCGGGTTCTATTCCATGTCCTGCGGGGTGGGTTTCGGCCGTCACACCGGCGCGCTGCCGAATGGCCGCAAGGCCGGGCAGCGGCTGTCGAACGGGGTGTCGCCCAGCGACGGTTCCGATCGCAAAGGGCCCACCGCCGCGCTGCGCAGCGTCGCCGGGCTGGACAAGACGCACTGGGGCAACGCCCACGTGCTGAACATCAAGTTCGACCAGAAGCTGGTGCACGGCGAAACCGGCATCCGCAACCTGGGCACGCTGTTCCGCGACTATCTGGTGCGGCAGGACGGCATGCAGGTGCAGGTGAACGTGCAGGACGCCGAGGTGCTGCGCGCCGCCAAGCTGAACCCGGAGGCCTACCCCGACCTGCTGGTGCGGGTGTCCGGCTACTGTTCCTACTTCAGCGACCTGCGCCCCGAGGTGCAGGACGAAATCATCGAGCGCATGAGCCATGGCCTCTGAACAGATGACGGCCGCCGCGCCGTCGCGCATAACGGTCACGGCGCTGACCGCCCCGACCTGCGCGGTGCAGCATTTCTGCCTCCACGACGGTCCCGGCATCCGCAGCACGGTGTTCTTCAAGGGCTGCCCGCTCAGCTGCGTCTGGTGCCAGAACCCGGAGTCGATCTCGCCGCAGCCGCAACTGGCGTACAAGGCGCATCTGTGCGTGGACGGTTGCCGCGCCTGTGTCGAGTCCTGCCCCACCGGGGCGATGACCGCGCCGGGGCAGTGGTCGGCGGCGGATTGCGACCAGTGCCGGGCCTGCGTTGAAGTTTGTCCGTCGCAGGCGATGGTGGGTTACGGCGAGGAACGCACCGTGGAGGACTTGCTGGCGGAGCTGGAGCCGGAATTCGGGCTGCACCGCTCGTCCGGCGGCGGCGTTACCTTCAGCGGCGGCGAAGCGACGATGCATCCGGAGATGCTGGCGGCCATGACGGCGCGGCTGAAGGACGAAGGCCTGCACCTGACGCTGGAAACCAGCGGCCAGTTCCGGGTGAAGGGACTGACGGAGGCGATGGTGCAGCCGGGCGAATCGCTGGACGCGCGGGTGGAAGCGCAGCCCTTGTGGCAGGCGCTGCGGCGGCTGGATCTGGTGCTGTTTGACCTGAAGCTGTTCGGGCGGGACGACCATATCCGCTATTGCGGCGCGACCAACGTGCATATCCACGACAACTTTCGTTGGCTGGCGGCGCTGGCGGCGCAGGGGCGGGGGCCGAGGGTGTGGCCGCGCATCCCGCTGGTGCCGGGGGTGACCGATACGCCGGAAAACCTGCGCGGGCTGGCCGGGCTGATCCGCGCCGCCGGGCTGGACGGGGTGACGGTGCTGCCCTATCACCCGCTCGGCAACAGCAAGCGGGCGTGGCTGGGCGAGGCGGAGTTTGAGCAGCAGAAGATGATGAGCGAGGAGGCGGTGCGGGTGGCGCGCGGCATCCTGGAGGGAGAGGGGTTGCGGACGTATTTGGCGGGAGAGGAGGCTTAGAACCGCTCACTCCCCGAATTCAAACACCGGAAACGGAATCTTCTGCTTGCTGAATTCCCCGGTTTCCATCACCCGCTGCACGCCCAGCACGATCATGTACGGCGCCGAGCGCTGGATGAAATTGATCGCCCAGTTCGGCGCCTTGCCGCCCGGGTCGACGTAGCCTTCCGCTTCCACCAGCAGGGTTTCCCGTCCCACCGGCGTGACGCGGATGGTCATGTCTTCCGCCTTCATGCGGATGAAGGGCGGACGTTCCGGGACCAGTTCGGGGATGGCGCGCACGGTCACGGTCAGCACCCGCCGGGTTTCGCTTTGCGGTTCAATGCGCAGCAGGGCCGGAACATCACGGTTGGGCACGCTGTGCGGCGCGCGGTGCTTGATGTACAGCTGGTATTCGGTGGCGGAAATGCGGCGCAGCAGTTTGACATCCATGACCTCCCAGTACCATTTGGGGTAGTTGTCGAAGTCCAGCACGGTACGCACGAAATCGTCCAGGCGGCCCTTCAGCGTCGCTTCCACCTTGAACGAGCGGTAACGCTTGCCGTCCTCCTGCTTCACCCAGGTCTTGATGCCGCGCCGCCGGTCGTTCTTTACCGGCACCCATTCGTTGCCCAGCCGGGTTTGCAGTTCGTCCAGACCGCCTTCGTCATCGTCGGCGGCCATAACCGCGGCGGGCCACGCCAGGGTCAGGGCGAGCAGGCACGCCGTCAGGCCGCGTAAACGGGTTTGGGTCATCGGAGGAATCCTTGGGGCAGGAAGCATGTCTCCTGAACATACCAGCCGCCCCATGTTGGGGCAATGCCCGGACGCGGTCGCCCCGCCGGACGGCCGCCGCCGCGTTAATCCGTGTCAAACCCGGTGCAGCAAGATCGTCACCAGCAGCGAGGCGTCGGTCAGCGCGCTGACGGCATGCGGCTCGGCGTCGTCCAGATAGACCAGGTCGCCCGCCCGCAGCGTCTGGCGGCGGCCGTGCGCGTCCAGCGCTACCTCGCCCTCCAGGGACTGGATGGTGATCAGCCCGGCGGCCTCGTGCATCGGCGTGGTCTTGCCGGCGGGCAGCACGAAGCGGAACACCTCGAAGTGCGGCGCGCGCACCAGGGTGACCGACTCGGACGCGCGCAAGGCGGCCCCAAGCGGTCGCACACTGACAATTTCTCCGGAAGCCGCGTGGGTCAGGGCCATGGCCGTCTCCTGTGATGGTGGGTTGAAGGCGGGTGCTTAGTGGCAGCCGCCGCCGCCCGACCCCCCGCCGCCGCAGCCGCAGCCCTTGCCGCCGGGCACCGGCGCTGGCTCGGCATTTGCCGCACGCGCCGCCAGTCCCTCAAACAGGATGTTGTTTTCCAGATGGATATGCTGGATCAGGTCATCGCGGAAGGCGGCCAGTCCCAGGTACAGCGCCCGCCAGGTGTTGCAGGCGTTGACCGGCGGCGTGATGTTGTCCGTCAGCCGTTCAAGCTCAGCCAGCGCGCCGCCGTGCTGCACATGCTCGGCGCGCATCACCGCAATCGGGCCTTCCGGCAGGCCGCCGTGGCTGTTGGCCAGCATCGGGAACAGGATCTGTTCTTCCTTGGCCATGTGGCCTTCCAGCTCCATCTGCATCTCCGCCAGCAGGTTGGCCAGCCCGACCGGGCATTCCGGCTTGCTGCCGTGCACGTATTCCACCCGTTGCGCCAGCCGCAGCAGCTCCGGCAACTGGGCGCGGTGCTTCTGGTGGAAGTTCGTCAGCAGATGGTCGATCAGCTTGGCGTTACCCGCGCCGCGCCAGTCACCGCTGGGGCTGGCGCCGGTTTGCAGGCTTTCCAGGCGGGCGGCCAGCGCCGCCGCGTCCAGACCGCGCGCGGCGGCGGCTTCGCCCAGGCTGCGCCGCCCCTCGCAGCAGAAGTCCAGCTTGTGTTCGCGGAACAGCGCAGTGGCGCCGGGAATGGAGGTGGCGAGCGCGCCGAGGGGTTGTTGAAGCAGGGTCATGACGGTTCTCCCGTAACGGGTTGGAGTGAAACAAGGGATTCAGGCCGCATCAGGATGCGGCGCAGGGCGGTTTCCCGGCCCAGCAGATCGCGCAGCGTGTAACGGTCGAGGACGGCATACATCGCCTCCACCGCCTCCAGCAGCGCCGATTTCAGCGTGCACACGGCGGCGATACGGCAGTCGGAGCCGCCGCATTCCAGGCATTCCACCAGCGGTATATCCGCCTCGCAGCGGCGCACCACCTCGCCGACGTTGATGGCTGCCGCATCGCGGGCCAGGCGGATGCCGCCGCCATGCCCCCGGAAGGCCTCGATATAGCCCTCGCGCGCCAGCCAGCCCGTCACCTTCATCAGGTGGTTGTCGGAAATGCCGTAGGCCTGCGCGATTTCCGCCCGTGTCGACAGCGCACCGGTCTCCTGCAGACCGAGGTAGATCAGCGTGCGCAGGCTGTAGTCGGTAAAGGTGTTCAGTCTCACGTCGGGTGGGTCTCGGGGGTGGGCTGATAAGTAGTATCTGAAATGCATATTATGTGGTATTCGCCGTCATTGCCACGAATCCCGCCTTCTGAAACCCCGACCTGACCGTCAGGAGAGGGTCGTCCCAACCCTTCGGCTAAAAACCACATTTTTTGTGGCAGATTGACCCCAAATGATAATTCCTGACACCAAATAACCTACAAAGCGTACGGTCATTCCCTCTAGGATTACATCGGACAGTGTTACAGATTTGGATGATATTAATGCGCCTGACCTGACGAGCAGGCGGCGAGCGAACCTGAACCGAGAGACTCACCATGACTGAACCACGCAAACACGTTGATGTCGCCATTATCGGCGCCGGTTTTGCCGGGCTGGGCACCGGGATCGAACTGAAGAACGCCGGTATCCTCAATTTCGTGATTTTTGAAGGCGAGGACGGCGTCGGCGGTTCCTGGCGCACCAACACCTATCCGGGTTGCGCCTGCGACGTGCCCTCGCACCTGTACAGCTACTCCTTCGCGCCCAACCCGAAATGGCCGGAAGCCTTTTCGCGGCAGGCAGACATCCGCCGCTATATCGAAGAGTGCGCCAACCAGTACGGCATGGAGCCCTACATCCGTTTCTCCACCCGCGTCACCGACGCCAGCTTTGACGAGCAATCCGGACGCTGGATCATCACCACCGACGACGGCCGGATCACCGAAGCCCGCGTGCTGGTACCCGCCACCGGCGCGCTCAGCCACCCCAAGTATCCCGAGATCAAGGGCATGGACACCTTCCAGGGCAAGGCGCTGCACGCCGCGCGCTGGGACTCGTCCATCGACCTGCGCGGCAAGCGTGTCGGCGTCATCGGCTCGGGCGCCTCGGCCATCCAGGTGGTGCCGAACGTGGCCGGTGAAGTGGCCGATTTGAAGGTGTTCCAGCGCACCCCGTCGTGGGTAATGCCGAAGTTCAACCGCACCTTCACCGAGAAACAGCAGCGCGACTGGGCGAAGCACCCGTGGAAACAGAAGGCGCACCGGCTGGGCCTGTACTGGACGATGGAATCGGCGCTGCCCGCGATCCTGTGGTATCCGCAACTGCTGAAGGTGGGCGAGCTGATGCACAAGCGTGCCCTCAACAAGCACATCAAGGACCCGGTGCTGCGCCGCAAGCTGACCCCGGACTACAAGGTGGGCTGCAAGCGCACGCTGGTCTCTGACGACTGGTTTCCCGCTTTCGCGCGGCCGAACGTGCACCTGATTACCGAAGGCATTACCGAAATCACCCCGGCGGGCGTGCGGACCAGTGACGGTGTCGAGCACCTGCTGGATGTGATCATCTACTGCACCGGCTACGAGATCGGCGCGCCGGCGTTCCCCTTAGCCATCAAGGGCATTGGCGGCGTGTCGCTGAGCGATTACTGGGGCGGTCAGGCCAAGGCCTACTACGGCATGAATGTGAGCCGTTTCCCGAACATGCTGCTGACGATGGGGCCGAATTCCGGGCCGGGTCACACCTCGGTGCTGATCTACCAGGAGGCGCAGTACAAGTACATCGCCAAGTACACCAAGACCCTGCTGAAGCAGAAGCTGCGTTATCTGGACGTGAAGGAAGACGTGATGCAGGCGCAGTTCGACGGCTTCCAGGAGCGCATGCGCAACAGCTCGTGGCTGTCGGGCTGCCAGAGCTGGTACCTGAACGCCGACGGCACCAACTCGACCATGTGGCCGGGCTTCAGTTTTGAGTATGTGTTGAGGACGAAAAAGATGGATATGGGGGCGTATAACGCGGTGGCGTAAGCGCCGTTATATTGGTGAACCCTCTTTGGCCGCCCGACACAGGGCGGCTTTTTTTAGGAGGTGTCCATTTCCCTTCTGCGCGCATCGGTGTCATTCTAAGAAAAGAAACCTACTATTCAGATGCAGAGCCACTGCACACCCCGGAGTCTCCCTGATGCGTTTTACCGCTTACCTGAGCATGCTGCTGCTGGCGGCCGTGCTGCCCCTGACCGTTCCCGCCGTGGCCCACGCCGTCGAGGATGATGACCTGGATGCCTTGCAGGACAAGCTGACCAATGAATGGCGGCTGGTGCGCAACGATCGCATGCGCAACATCAAGACCTGGGTGAAACAGGAGGACGGCAAGCGTTTCCGCTCGTTCAAGGCCGAAGCCGCGCTGGACGGCACGGTGGAAGCCTATGTGCGGGTGCTGCTGGATTTTGACAATTACCGGAAGTGGTATTGGGAAGTATTGGACGCGAAGATCCTGAAGAAAAAGTCCGACACCGAATACCAGTTCTACATCAAGCACCGCGCCCCGCACGGCGTGCCCAACCGCGATGTGCCCGGCGTGTTGACGCTGGAGCCGCAGACCCGTGACAACCGGACGCTGGTGGTGCGGGTCAAGGCCTATCCCGACCTGATTCCCGAAGCGCCGCCGCTGGTGCGGATGAAGGCGGAGGACATGATCATCCGCATCTCGCCGCTGGCGGGCAACCGGGTGTTCGTGGAAGCGGAGGGGTATGTGGATCCGGGCGGACGGGTGCCGGGCTGGGCCAATAACTTCATCCAGCGCACGGCTCCGTACAGCATTCTGGTCGGCTTCCACCGCATGATGGAAAACCCGGAATACCGGGAGAGCAAGACGCCGTTGCCGTTTGCAGTGTTCAATACGCCGTGAGGGGGGCTTTATTGATATAACCGGCCGTTATGCTTGAGCCAGCCGGACTCGCGGCGGCCTTGTGGGTCATGATGCGTCCAGTGAATGACACCCCCCTTGGGATTCCATTCATACTCCCCGTAAAAGCTCACGTTGTCTCCCTCGCGGAGTGAGGCAATTCTGGGGGCAAGATCAATATTGTGAGCAATCAGGAGGGTGTTCCCGGAAGCAATTCTGAGAATGAATTTCTGGTGCCTGTTGCCCGAGTTGTCGTCGGCCAGTATTTTGATGACCCTGCCTTCGCCTGAAACCTGTATGTTGCTTTGATGACTTTGAATGGCTTGCAGGAGTTGGCCAGAGCTTGTGGCGGTCCCGGCCGATTTTCGGGTGTATTGCGTCCGGTCAGCGTCGAAGCTGTGTGCAGTTGATGCAACCAGCCAAAAAGCCAGAAAAAGAAATTTCATGATGTGCCCTGAAAATTTGCTGTTGATATTCATCCCCGCCGCGCCGCCTCAATCTTGGCCACATCGATTTTCCCCATCTCCATCATCGCCTCGAACACCCGCTTGGCGGCGGCCGCATCGGGGCCGGCGATGGCTTCCGTCAGCGCCACCGGGGTGATTTGCCAGGATATACCCCACTTGTCCTTGCACCAGCCACAGGCGCTGGCCTCACCGCCGTTGTTGATGATGGCGTCCCAGTAGCGGTCGGTTTCTTCCTGATCGACCGTGGCGACCTGAAACGAGAAGGCCCAGTTGTGGGCGACGCCAGGGCCGCCGTTCAGGCCCAGGCAGGGGATGCCCATGACGGTGAATTCGACAGTCAGCACATCACCCTGCTTGCCGGAGGGAAAGTCGGCGGGGGCGCGATGCACCGCGCGGACGGCGGAGTCGGGGAAGGTGTCGGCGTAGAAGCGGGCCGCGGCTTCGGCGTCGCGGTCGTACCAGAGGCAGATGGTGTTCTTGGCGGGGATTGGCATGGCGGGTGTCCTTCTCTGATCAACCCCGGATGGCGGCGGCGAACCCGGTCAGAAAGTCGCCCAGCAGTTTCCTGGTCGCGTCATCCTGAAGTTCGCCGTCCGGGCCGATCAGCTGGTGCGCGCGTGAAACCAGCAACCGTCCGCCCGACCAGTGTTTCATGCCCAGCGTGCGCAGCACGGGCAGCCAGGCATTCTGCGCCATGATGGTGCCGAAGCCGCCCGGCGAAGCGCCGATCACCGCCACCGGACGGTTGGCGAACAGTTTGCCGCCCGCCGCGGCCGGACGGGACAGCCAGTCGATGCCGTTCTTGAACACGCCGGGAATACCGTTGTTGTATTCCGGGGTGGCGAACAGCAGGCCGTCGCTGGCCTGAATGCGGGCGCATAGCGCCGCCACGGCTTCGGGTTGTCCTTGCTGTTCTTCCAGGTCGCCGTCATACAGCGGAATGCCATGCAGGGTGGCGATTTCCAGCGTGATGCCGGGCAGCGCCAGCGTCTGCGCGGCGCGCAGCAGGGCGGTGTTGAAGGATTGACGGCGCAGGCTGCCGGAGATGGCGAGGATTTTGACGGGCGGGTTCATGGCGGGTGTCCTTGTCCGGGGGTGGTCGTCTTAGTGTAGAGGAATCGTTGGGGAAAGCTCGGCCTTGGTTGTTGTCGTTTGCCTCCTACCAATAATTCTCCACCGCAATATTCCCCACCCCCTTCCGGTTCATGGTCAACCCCCGCGCCATCAACGCCTGCCGCGTATCCTCCACCATCGCCGGATTGCCGCAGAGCATGATGTGCGAACGGTCCGGCCGCAGGCTGAGCGCCGCCGCCTGTTCCAGTCCGCCGTCCGCCACCAGCGCCGGAAAACGCTGATGCAGCGCCGCCTCCGGGTCACGGGTAATGATCGGCAGAAAACGGAATTCCGCGCCATTTTCGCCGAACGTGGCGGCAATATCCGCGATCTCCGGTTTATAGGCCAGTTCGTCCGCCGTGCGCACGCTGTAGGCCAGCACGATGCGCCGATACTGCTTCCACACGTCGAAGTCCTGCAAGATCGACAGGAAGGGGGCCAGGCCGGTGCCGGTGGCCAGCAGCCACAGGTCGCGCGGGGCGGGTTGCTGGAAGCGGGCCAGGGTCAGGAAACCGAAGGGGATCTTTTCCAGCAGCAGTGTGTCGCCGGGCTGCAGGTGTTGCAGGCGCGAGGTGAACGCGCCGTCCGGCACCACGATGGAGAAGAATTCGAGGGTGTCGGCAAAGGGCGAGGACACGATCGAGTAGGCGCGGAAGACATCGGCCGCCGGGGTGTCGAGGCCGATGCGCGCGAACTGTCCGGCGGTGAAGCGGTAGCCCGCCGGGCGGGTCAGGGTGAAACTGAACAGCTTCGGGGTCCAGCGCCGCACGGAGAGCACGGTTTCGCGGGTGTATTTGGGTTCGGCCATGAGGCGCACCGGAGGTCAAACGGGAGCTGCAAGCATACTCCCGTTTGACGGTCGATGCGGTGTGACAGACCACCACGCCGCCGGGATCAATGTTGCTCTCACCCCACTTTTCCCGCTTGAGGGAGAGGGCGCACGCAGTGCGCCCCTACGGGGTGGCAGGTTTACCGATCGGGAAATTTCCCGCCCATGCCTGGAGTGGTCATGCGTAACATTCCCGATCGGGAAATATTGCTTGCGAATCGTCCCATTGCGGCGGATACTTTCCCGAACGGGAAACTGAGCAGGCCATGACATCCATTCGATCCCCCCAAGAACTGGGTGATGCCCTGCGCGTCGCCCGCAAGCAACTCGGGCTGACCCAACCCCAATTGGCGCTGGCGGCCGGGGTGGGGGTGCGCTTCATTGTCGACCTTGAAGCCGGCAAGCCCACGGTGCGACTGGAGAACGTGCTGCGGGTGATTGATGCCTTGGGGGGCGAGGTCCGCGTGAGTGGATTGCCATCACAGGCGGCCGACGACCAAGGAGAGGGTGGCGGCTATGGCGCATGAGCTGGAAGTCTGGTTGTTTGCCGATCGCGTCGGCACGCTGGCGCTGGTCGAGGGAAGGCTAAGCTTTTGCTACGCGCCTGCGTGGCTGACCCATCAACAGGCGGTAGCCTTGTCGGCCTCGTTGCCCTTGCAGGCGAAGCCGTTCGACGATCACCAAACGCGCCCCTTCTTTGCGGGCCTGCTACCCGAAGGACGGATGCGCCGCCTGATTGCACAGCAGTTCCGGGTTTCCGGGCAGAACGACTTTGCCCTGCTGGACCACATTGGCGGTGAATGCGCCGGTGCGGTCACGTTTCTGGAGCCGGGGCAGGCCTTGCCCGCGCCAGCACGCCCGGACGATGTGCAATGGCTGAGTGATGAGGAAGTCGTTGCCCTTCTGGATGAATTGCCAAGCCGCCCCATGTTGGCGGGCAAGGACGGCTTGCGACTTTCCCTGGCCGGTGCTCAAGACAAACTGCCGGTGGTATTCGATGGCGTCCGCATTGGCCTGCCCCTCAACGGCGCGCCCAGCTCCCACATCCTGAAGCCCGCGATCCGGGCGGTTGAAGACAGTGTGATCAACGAAGGATTTTGCATGGCGCTGGCCGAGGCCATGCGGCTGCAGCCCGCGAAGTCCAAAGTCCACGTGGTCCTTGATCGCGCGTTCCTGCTGGTGGAGCGTTACGACCGGCGGATGGATGCCCAAGGATACCGGCGACGCCTTCATCAGGAGGATTTCTGCCAGGCGCTGGGTGTGGTGCCGGAAATGAAATACCAGAACGAAGGCGGGCCGGATCTGGCGCAGTGTTTTGATCTGGTGCGCCGGGCGACGCGCCCGAGTGCGCCGCAGGTTCTGCGGCTGTTCGACTGTGTGATCTTCAATGCGTTGATCGGCAACCATGATGCGCACGCCAAGAATTTCTCTTTGCTGTATTCGGGTCAGGTTCCCGTTCTGGCCCCGTTCTACGACACGTTGTCGACGGCGGTGTATCCCGCGCTGACCGAGAAGATGGCGATGAAGATCGGCGGCAAGTACAAGTTCAGCGAGGTCCAGGCGCGGCACTGGGAGCGGTTCGCGGAAGGGGCGGGGTTTACCAAGGCTCAGGCCAAGCGGCGCATTCTGGAATTGGCGAAGTTACTGCCGGTCGCGGCGCGCCGGCTTCAGGCTGACCCAGGACACTGTTTTGGCGGCTATGCCGTGGTTGAGCAAATCAATGTCTTGATTGAGCAGCGCTGTGAGCTGACGATTCGGCGTCTTGGCGGTGAATCGGACTGAAGGAGGTGGAATATCGAGTCTGACCCTATTTTCGCTGGGGTCCAGCGCCGCACCGAGAGCACGGTTTCGCGGGTGTATTTGGGTTCGGCCATGAGGCGCACCGGAGGTTAAGCGGAAGCCGCAAGCATATTCCCGTTTGACGGCCGATGCTGTGTGACAGACCGTCACGCCGGTTACATCTCCGGGACCGTTTTGTCTAGGTGAATATTGCTCTGACCCCCTTTTCTAGCCGCGTTGCTCATACGGAAACGACCAATGCTGCTTATCTTCCGGCAATTTCTTCATAAAGTGGAAATCGACATGTGGTATCTCGACTTCCTCTTTGCCAGAGCAACATTCACCAAAACTCTTGCTTCCTGTTTTGCAAGGGCAAGGATCAGTTTCACTCACAGAGTTGAAACGATTACGCGGATATGCCATCCGTGAGAACACAGGCTTCCATGGTTCAAAGGCGTGATCAAGTCTCTCAATAACATAGTTCAAGAGGCTGTAATCGTAATCAACCAATGGGATCGAGTACTTTTGGACTGGCCGTGTAACTATTGACACCTCTAGCGGCTCGAGATCATGCCCTATGTGAAAGCATATCTTTCCACCATAAAGCCTCTTTTTCCTGTGGCCACAGGACTTGCTAGGTCTAATTTTTTCTCCACAAATCGAGCACGTATAAAAGCCAACCAAGAACCCAGGGCTGAAGAATATTTTGTAGGGGTAAAGAGACTGCCAATTTTTTATGTACTCATCAAAAACCGCTGTGCGTGCAACTTTGTGGAAAGCAGAGTCCGAGTTTTCAACAAGCAGCGATAGGTCAATCTCGCACCGTTCAAGTATGCACCACGCGTTGTAATGGTCTCCGGCCTTCAATTGTGCGAACGCTTGCATGTACCCGTGCTTAACCCCAAGCGCGGTCTTCAGTCGCCAAAGTTGATCGGCATATTGAGTATCCCTCTCAGCGCCTACTACTTCCAACTCCAAAGATATTCTGTCTTCCATTTCTGACAATGAAGACGCGGCAACCCCGCCTGCCTGAATAAGCGCCTCAGCTTCGAGCAAGATATTATTCATCGGCGAGCTTCTTAACAGATTCAATGACCTTGCCGAAGTCCTTAACGTCACCTCGGTAACTTACCGAGCTGCTCTTGCCGTCTTTCCGCTCAACGATTACATCTATGGATACGTGGTCTCCATCCTTCGCCTTCAACTCATCGTACAAATAGCTTGAGATGATATTCACAAAGATTGGAACGATTACACTCCCAACGAGAAAAGTGCCAATCCAGAAGTCTGCGGAGTGGAGTGCGAGTTCTTTATACTCATCGTCGTTTGCAAAGATATGAATTGGCATTTCTGGATTCTTCTCACGGAAGTAGTCCCTAATTTCAAGCGTTCCAGAGAAAAACGCGCCATGTTCCGGACTGCTTGGGAGCATGAGAATTCCAGTCTCAGGTAAGCCAAGGTCTGGCCTTGCACCAGACATGGATGACAGCGTTAATTCTGACGGGTTTATCTCAAACCACTCTTTCTCTTTAATCATGACTTTCCTCCAATGAAAGGTCAGCGCCCAACTACATTTCGCCGACAGAGTTCGCATAGCAAACAGTCCGCCTATCCAGGATGGAGTCCCACGGAATTTCTTTGCAAATTAACAACTTGCAAGGCTCTCGCGCCTTGCTATGCGAACTAAATCCATGGAACGCAATCCCTGAACCCTAACAGCATGCCACACCCTGGTCAACCCATACGCCTTGAAGCCCGCAGTCGCTCTGGCAGCAAGACAGACCAGCCAAAACCGGAGTCGCGTTCAGCAAAAAGGGGCACACACCGTGCGCCCCTCCGGCCCCAAAATGATCCGAGCCTAAACCGCCACCCCCTCATTCAACCGCGACTGGAAATCATGCGTCCAGCTCACCGCAAACGGCTCCGCCCCGTCCAGCCCCAGCGCATGCAGCCGCTGCGCCATCGGCTGCGCATGATCCGGCACGCTCAGTTTCAGCGTACCGGGCAGCGCCATTTTCGCCGCCCCGCGCACGTTGACGGTAGCGCGCAGCATTGTCCCTTCCCGCAACGACAACAGCGTCAAACTCAGCGGTGCGGTGGGGAAGGACGGCCCCATGCGCCCGGTCAGCCGCATCAGCGTGCTGCCTTCCGGCGTCTTCACGGCGCAGTCGAAGTGACGACCGTTCAGCGTGAACGGAATCTCGGTGACGAACTTGGGATAACCCCAGATCTCGCGCCCGGCGGCATTGGCGGCGGCGGTGGTGACCGGCAGGTCGAGGATGTGGAAGGCGACGCGGCGTTCCTCCGGCTGGCGCAAGGTGGCCAGCAGGTCGCGCCAGCCGCCCAGCGGCAGCGTTTCGCCGGTGCGGGTGACGGCGGCGGCCAGGCCGACTTCGTTGTACACGCCCACCGAGGTGTCGCGGTACTCGAAACAGGCCAGCGCCACCAGCGCCTTGCCGCCGACGGTCAGCGCCGGGGTCAGGCCGGTGCCTTTCAGCACGGCCTCCACCTTGGCTTTATCCACCAGGAAGAAGGCGTTCAGCGTCGAGGTGTCGTAATAGAGGATGGGCAGCTCCACCGCGCCCTGCGAGGTTTGCACGCGCTGGCGCGGCACCTGGAAGAAGGGGGCGTTGCGCAGCAGGATGGAGATCGGGGTGCGGGCGTTCATGGTCAGGCTCCGGTGAAGGCGCGTCCGGCGCGCCGGGCAATACGGTCGAGGAGTCCGGCTTGCTGGTCTTCAATGACCGCCAGCCGGTTGATCTGGTTGGTGCCTTCAAAAA
>DASUIL010000263.1:0-3011 GCA_036273075.1 Fluviicoccus sp.
CACCGCACCACCATCCGCCAGCTGCTGACGCACCGCGCCGGTATCCGCGCCATGCCCATCGAGGACGTGACCCCGGAACTGATGTTCGATTTCGACGCGGTGGTGAAGATTCTGTGCGATTACCCGCCGATTGACCGGCCCGGCCGCGACCAGGCCTATCACGCCACCACGGCGGGCTACATCCTGGGCGCGGTGGCCATGGCCGCCTCCGGCGAAACCCTGCCCGGCCTGCTGAAGCGCATCATCGCCGATCCGCTGGGCTGCGAGCACATGACCTTCGGCATGCCGGAAGACCGCCGTCATGAAGTGGCGCTCAGCCTGTCCACCGGCCCGAAGCGCGTGCCCATCGTCAGCGACATGATCGCCCACCTGCTGGGCGGCGTGGAGGAAGGCGAAGTCACCGCCGCCATCAACTCGGCGGACGGGCTGTCGGCCGTGATTCCCGCCGCCAATATCTACGCTACGGCCGAGGAAGCCTGCCGCTTCTACCAGATGCTGCTGGACGGCGGCCGCTGGAACGGACAGCAGGTGTTCAAACCGGAAACCGTCGCCGCCGCCATCAAGCCGGGCAAGCTGATGCTGGACCGCTCGATGAACGCGCCGGTGCGCTACACCCCCGGCTTCATGCACGGCGAAAAGCTGTGGAGCCTGTTCGGTTTCAATACGCCCAAGGCGTTCGGGCATCTGGGTTTCATCAATATCCTGTGCTGGGCCGATCCGGAGCGGGACATTTCGGTGGCCTTCCTCAATACCGGCAAGAGCCTGGCCCCGGAAGGGTTCCTGGGCTTCGGCAATGTGTCGCGGATGATCAGCCAGGTGATTCCGAGGGATGGGCGGTAAACAGGAACGCCCGTTGCGTCCGGACCCGATATCAGGTGCAATACGCCCCCACGCCCCGTCCGGACCTTCCCCCATGCCCGCGCTGATCTGCCCGCTGTGCCGCCTGCCCCTGCTGCGTGAGACCGCCGTCTGGCGCTGCGACAACCGCCACAGCTTTGACGTGGCCCGCGAAGGCTACGTCAACCTGCTGCCGGTGCAGCAAAAGAAAAGCCGCGACCCCGGCGACAATCCCGAGATGGTGCAGGCCCGCCGCGACTTCCTGCAGGCCGGGCATTACGGCCCGCTGCGCGACGCAGTCATCGAGCGACTGCAAGCCTTGAACCTCCACAGCCTGCTGGACCTGGGCTGCGGCGAAGGCTGGTACACCGGCGCGATGACCGCCGCCGCGACCGACATCACCGGCCTGGACATCGCCAAGCCCGCCGTGCGGCTGGCGGCAAAGAAGCATCCCGGCATCACCTGGCTGGTGGGCAGCGGCGCGGCCCTGCCCCTGGCTGATGCCTCCGTGGATGCCGTCTGCAGCCTGTTCAGCCCGCTGCCGGTGGCGGAAATGCAGCGCGTGCTGAAGCCCGGCGGCCACGTGCTGGTGGCCCGCCCCGCCCCCGACCACCTGTGGAAAGTGCGCGAGGGCCTGTTCGGCGAAGTGCAGGCGCACCAACCCGAGAAATTCCTGCCGGAACTGCAAACCGCCTTCACCTTGCAGGAACAGGCGGAAATCCGCTTCCCCCTGCACCTGACGCAAACCGCACTGAAACAACTGCTGGCCATGACGCCCTATGTCTGGAAAGCCAAACCGGAACGGCGCGCGGCGCTGGAGGCCCACGAGACTTTCGAGACTGAGGCGGCGTTCTCCGTAATGGTACTGAGGAAGGCCTGATCGGCTCTGGCAATGCGGCAACGCCGAGGTTATTGTCGGGTGAAAACCCCGGAGACCGGCCCTTACCATGAAGTCCCTCAGCCAGTTGATTGACCCTGCTTTCCGCAAGCTGCTGTACACGCTGGACCACGCCGACCGCCAGGACGGCCTGCCCTTCGACCGGCCGGACATGCTGCTGCCGCACACCGACTCGAAGTTCTACGGCTGGACCCATTTCGGGCTGATGATTCCCGACCTGCCCGCGCCGCACCGCTACTTCTCGATCATGTCGATCATCGGCACGCCCGGCGCACAATGCTTCGACATTGATTACGCCCGCCGCGACACGCCGCGCAACAACGCCACCGTCGTTTCCGGCACCGCCGCCACCTACCCGTCCCACTTCGGCTCCTACGCCATCGGCCGTCAAGGGGAATTCAGCGCCGACGGCCGCCTGATCCGCTTCGGTGACGACGTCATCATTCGCGGCGGCTATCCGGAATACCACGTGCAGGCCAATGTCGGCGGCTACGAGATCGAATTACAAGTACTGAACACCGACAAGGTCAGTTGGTTTATCAAGAACCCGGTCTATGAACACATCAGCCTGCTGTCGGAATACCGGGGCATGATCTGCGGCCCCGGCGGCTCCATGACCGTCTCGGGCCTGTGCGCCTTCGAATACGGGGCCTGTGTCAGTCCGTATGTGCTGCGTGACAAGCCGCTGCCCTGGAATCGCAAGGTTCCGCTGGATTTCTTCTTCTACAACATCATCAACATCGACGAGAACACCCAGCTGCTGCTGAGCTATTGCACCATGAAGGGATTGTCGGTAAACCGCAGCGTACTGATCCGCGGGCTGGACCAGTACACCCTGACCCTGCGCGACGTTGATGTCATTGTGGATGAATATCACCCGCAACCGGCAGTGTCGCCGGACGGCATCGCCATGAAACTGCCTGCTGTCTGGCGCTGGCTGGCGCGTGAAAACGGCGTTACCGTGCTGGAATTGCGCATGACCCAGGACACCCCGTTCACCTACGGCCTGGGCAACGGCTATGTCGGCGGCAGCCGCTACGAGGGACAATTCCGGGGCCGGGCGGTGACCGGACGCGGCTATGTCGAATATATCGACGTGCGGGGCGTGGAATGACCTTGACGAGGTTACGGGATTAGGCGGAATGGTCTATGCTGTGGGCACTCATTCAAGGAGATGCATTATGACCATTTGCCCGATTGCCATTGCCGCCGGTTGCGCCAAGTGCCCCGCTTTCAAGGTCTGCCCGCTGAAGAGCGTGCTGGGCGACCAGAAGAA
>DASUIL010000264.1:0-11933 GCA_036273075.1 Fluviicoccus sp.
CGCCACGCTCTGGCGCGACGCGATGTCCGCCTGACGGCCTGTGCGTCCGCCGCTGCACGGCGGCGGGCGCGGGAGTTCTTCATGTCCCTGCAAGCCTTCCGTCTGGGCGAAAAGCTGGCGGAGCGCCGCCTGCAACAGCGGCTGCGCCAGTGCAAGACCCACGACTCCCCGCAAGGCCCGCGCCTGCAGCGCAACGGCCGTGTTTACCTGAATTTCTCCAGCAACGACTACCTCGGCCTGGCCAGTCATCCGTCAGTCACCCAAGCACTGGTGAAAGCGGCCGGTCACTACGGTGTCGGCAGCGGCGCGGCGCATCTGGTGTGCGGCCATACGCGCGAGCATGCCGCGCTGGAGGAAGAGCTGGCCGACTTCACCGGACGGGAAGCGGCATTGCTGTTTTCCACCGGCTACATGGCCAATCTCGGCACTATCCAGGCGCTGGCCGGACGTGGCGATGCCGTTTTCGAGGATCGCCTGAACCACGCTTCGTTGCTGGACGGAGGCTTGGCCTCGGAGGCCCGTTTCCAGCGCTACCGGCATAACGACGTGACACATCTGCAAACACTGCTGGCGGAGACGGATGCCCGCGCCAAGTTGGTTGTGACCGACTCGGTCTTCAGCATGGACGGTGATCTGTCGCCGCTGGCCGGACTGGCGCGGCTGGCCGCTGAATACGAGGCCGCGCTGATGGTGGATGATGCCCACGGTTTCGGGGTGCTGGGGCCGAACGGGGAAGGGACCCTGGCGGCGCTGGGATTGCCACCCGGCGACATCCCCGTTTACATGGCGACACTGGGCAAGGCGGCGGGGACTTTCGGCGCCTTTGTGGCAGGCAGCCGCGAGTTGGTGGAGTACCTGACCAATTTCGCCCGACCCTATATCTATACCACCGCCATGCCCGCCGCCTTGTCAGCGGCCACGCGGGAAAGCCTGCGGCTGATCCGTACGGAATCCTGGCGACGGGGGCATCTCAGCAACCTGATCCGGCATTTCCGGACCGGCGCACTGGCGCAAGGCTGGCCGCTGATGGCCAGCGATACCGCCATCCAGCCGCTGCTGCTGGGGGATGACGCCGCCGCGCTGGCGCTTAGCCAGTCTCTGGCCGATCGCGGATTCTGGGTTACCGCCATTCGCCCGCCTACCGTGCCGGTGGGGCAGGCGCGGTTGCGCATCACCTTGACCGCCGCGCACGGCGTGGAGGATGTCGATGCTTTGCTGGCGGCGCTGGCCGAAATACGGGAGTCCGGTTCATGACGCGGCCGACGCTGGTCCTGCTGGCGGGCTGGGGCGCTCCAGCCGCCATCTGGCAGCCGTTGCAGGGTGCGTTGTCGTCCCGATTCAACGTCATGGCGCTGGATCTGCTGGATCAAGCCGGGGACAGCGCCTCGATGATTGCCTGTCTCCAGCATCTGCGCGACAAGGTTCCCGAACCCGCCGTCTGGTTGGGCTGGTCGCTGGGCGGTCTGGTGGCGTCCGAGCTGGCGTTGTTGTATCCGGAAACGGTCAGCTGTCTGCTGCTGGTCGCGGTCAATCCCGCTTTCGTGCAGCGGCCGGATCATGCCCCCGCCATGAGTGTCGGTGAGTTTCGCGCTTTTCGCCAAGGCTTTACCGCCAACCCCGAAGCCGCCTGGCGGCAGTTCCAGTCCTTGCAGTGCTTGGGCAGCGCTACGGCACGCGTCGATCTTCGTCAGCTGCAAGCCCTGTGCGGCAACACGCTGCCCGCCGACCCGGTAAGACTGGAACGCCAGCTGGACTGGCTGGAACATGGCGACATGCGCAGGTTGCCCGAGCGGCTGTCGTGTCAGGTAGCCTGGGTGGGCGGCGGGCGGGATCATCTGGTTCCCGCCGAAGCGGGCCTGTCCTGCTTCACCGAGGCAGAGGTCTTCGACCGGTCTGCGCACTTGCCGTTTATTTCTGAACCGCAAAGGTTTGCCGATTGGGTTTGCCGTCAGGTTGGAGTGGCGCAGCCATGAACATGCCGCTCGCCATGCCGGACCGGCAGCGCGTCGCCCGCCGCTTTGGCGAAGCCGCGTCCGGTTACGATGATGAAGCCCTGGCCCAGCGTGAATCGGCGCTGCGGCTGTTGGAAGGGGCGGCGTTCGCAGGCCTGGTGCTGGATATCGGCTGCGGCACTGGGTGGATGAGCCGCCGGATTGCCGAAACCTCGTTGCAATCGCAGGTGCTCGCGCTCGATATTTCGGAGTCGATGCTGGCATCCCCGGCGCTGGCGCATCCGCGCATCACCCTTGTTTGCGCCGACGCGGCGGCGCTGCCTTTGGCGGCCGACAGTATCGACCACATCGTCAGCAATTTCGCCTTGCAGTGGTTGCCGTCGCCGGAGGAGTTCGCTGCCGGGCTGGCGCGGGTATTGCGTCAGGGCGGCGGATTCCGGCTGGCGATGCCGGTTGACGGCTCACTGCGCGAATTGAAACAGGCGTGGCGTCAGGTCGAAGATATTGTTCCTCTCAATGCCTTCCATTCGGCGGAGCGCTGGGCGGAGGCGCTGCAGACAGCGGGACTGCATATGGAAATTCGTCCTCAGCCGGTATCGCTGCTCCAGTATTACCCCTCCGTACGGCACATGTTGCGCGGTCTGAAAGCCATCGGCGCCAGCGAAACACCGTATGCCCGCCGCACCGGATTATGGGGCCGTGGCAAGCTGCGGGCGCTGGAGGCGGCCATGGAGCCGTTCCGCACCGCCGCCGGGCTGCCCCTGCGTTATGATGTCCTGAAAATCACGGGAACCAAGCCATGAAAGCCTATTTCCTCACCGGCACCGACACCGGTATCGGCAAGACTACCGTCGCCTGCGCCTTGCTGGCCAGAGCCCGGCAACAGGGGCTGAGCTCGCTGGGCCTGAAGCCGGTCGCCTCCGGCTGCGAGTCCACTCCGGATGGCCTGCGCAACAGCGATGCGCTGCTGCTGCAAGCCGCCAGTTCCATTGCCCTCAGCTACCCCGAAGTCAACCCGGTGGCGTTGGCGGAACCGCTGTCGCCGCATCTGGCCGCGCGGGCGGCGGGCCGTCGCCTCAGCATCATGCAGCTCACCGGTCATGTCCGCGCCGGGCTGAGCCACCGCCCCGATCTGGCCATCGTGGAAGGAGCGGGCGGCTGGCGCGTGCCAATCAGTGATCGGGAAATGCTCTCGTCACTGCCCAAGGAATTGCGCTTGCCGGTGATCATGGTGGTCGGGCTGCGGCTGGGTTGCCTGAATCATGCGGTCCTCACGGCGGAAGCCATCCTGCGCGACGGTCTGAGGCTGGCGGGATGGGTCGCCAACCGGGTGGATCCCGACATGGTGGAAACTGAAGGCAATCTGAATACCCTGCGCAACATGTTGCCGGCGCCGTGTCTGGGCGTGCTGCCCTATCGACCGGGCGGCGCTGCTGACGAAATGGCGGAGTATCTGGATATTTCCACCTTGTTGCCGCCAGCCCCGGGGGCTGCCGCCCCCTGAGATTCTTGCTATCATCCGGCGCGGAATCCCAAGGATACTTCCGTCATGTCCCAGCGGCCGCTTGGCCTTTTCCTGCGCTCCTTCGCCGATAACATCCTGGCCGCCCTGTGCATGCTGGTCGGTCTTCGTCGGGCGTTCAGCCATCTGCATCCCGCTCCCGTCCAGTTCCTCTTTTTCCTGACCGGCAGCCTGCTGACCAGCCTGACGTTTGACCTGGTCAGCGAGGGCTTGCCGGGGTCGCCGGATCCGGTCGGATTTGCCGTGTTTCTGCTGCCGCCGTTCTTCTGGATGATTTTCGGTGTGTTCCTGGCGCAACGTTACGGTGTCTGGCGGTTGGTGCTGGGGCCGGTCATTCTCTGGCTGGCGGCGGATATCCTGGTTGGTCTGGTGCAGTCCGGCATTCAATGGGCGGGCCAGGAGGAATTGTTGCCGGTCTGGCTCGGAGACTGGATTCCCAACGCCTATCTGGCGCTTTTTGCCTGGCCCACCGCCAGCCTGGTGGTCATTTTCGGTCGTCAGCTGGCCTGGAGCTGGTGGCTGCGTATTGTGGTGATGGCCGCTGCGCTGGCCTTCCTCTACGGCTGGTCCTATCTGTTTGCCGACCAGCGTCTCTGGTATGCGCAGACCGAAGTCGGGGAGGCCGCTCCGCCGCGCATTACCGAGGAGGCCGCCTATTACATGCAGCCCCTCTTGCTGAACCGTGCGCTCGCCAGGGTAGAGCCCGGGACCCCGGGGCATGTTGACTGGTATTTCCTGGGCATCGGCGGTGCCGCCTATCAAAGCGTTTTCCGACGCGAAACCGAGTCAGTGCAGAGTCTTTTTGACACGCGCTTTGATACCCAGGGTCACTCACTGGTGCTGATCAACGACGATGACACCGCCCTGACCCAACCTATTGCTACCCGCACCAGCATCACACGCGCCCTGGAAACCCTGGGCAAGCGCATGAATGCCGATGAGGATGTCCTTTTCCTGTTCATGACGTCACATGGCTCGCCGGACGGATTGTTTGAGTTGAGTCACCAGCCCTTGCAGTTGCAGGGGATCACACCCGCCTGGTTACGACTGGCGTTGGACAATGCCGGTATCCGTTGGCGCGTCATCGTGCTTTCATCCTGCTATTCCGGCGCCTTCATTCCTGCGTTGCGTTCTTCCGAGTCCCTGGTGATTACGGCAGCGGCAGCGGACAAGACGTCATTCGGGTGTACCGATGACGCAGACTTCACTTACTTTGGCCGCGCCTTTTTTGACGAGTCCCTGCGCCAGGATCACTCCCTGCTCGAAGCCTTCGCATCCGCCAGGAAATCCATTTCCCAGCGGGAAAAGGAGGAGGGGTTCCAACCGTCCGAGCCGCAGCTGTTTATGGGCGATAAAATGCAAAAGGTGCTGCCGGTTCTGGAACGAAGCCTGTTTCCTGAGTCGGGAAGTCTGGAGCCGGATGAAACGAACCCGCTTTGAGGCGGGTTCGTTTTCATTCGTGCCGGTTGCGCGTGAGGCGGGGGTGGGGGTCAGTTGCAGTAATCCTTGAGATATTTCTGCGTCAGCTCGATACGCTTCTTCTTGTCCTCTTCCGACATGACCTTGACGTTGCCCTTGCCGTCGTCCTCGCTGACATTCGCTTTCTGCAGCACTTCCAGATCTTGTTTCCATTGCGGGCACTTGGCCTTGTTCAGTTCCTTCTCGCTGGCGGCGGTCTTGTCGTCCCCCTTCTTCTTGGCGCCGTCTTCCTTGCTCTTCAGCAGTTCCGCGCGCTTCTTCTCCAGATCAGCAATCGCCTGCTCGCTGTCATGTGGGATGCGGGTGCGCACGTTGACCGTCTGGACACTGGTTTTGCCGGCAGTCTCAGGAGGGTTCTGGGAGTAGTGGGTCACGCCCTTGTCATCCACCCACTTGTAGAAGTCCTCGCCGGCGATGGCGCTAATGGCGAATGCGCTCAGGAAGCTTATTGTTATAAGTTGCTTTTTCATCGTGAAATGGCTCCAGCCATATGAATGCTGCATATGGCGCTGAATATATCCGCTTTGGAACGGATTGATAAGCCGGACGGCGCGTAAGAAAGTGTATTCCGCTGTCTGGGTCCAAAAAAAAACCGCCATGACTTGACACGGGCGGTCTAAGTCTAAAAAATGTTACCCTTTTTAGTGGACGGGTTGTTGTGCTGCAAGTCACCCTCTTGCACCACCCAACCGAGGCAAAGCCGGTCCGGACCCGCTGAACGCGGGCCGGAAGAAAAGACTTGTCAGACAGTAGCGGCCTACCCGGCCCGAGGTCGCGGCGCACCCAACCGGTGCCGGCAACGAGTCAGGCGGAGCCCCTCTGATCCAGTCGACAGGCAGCCAGGCTGCCATCTGCAAGGGTGATACTCGTGGAACTTTTATCTGGTGGTGATATGCTCATCCGCGCCCTCGCCGACGAGGGAGTGGAATATCTTTTCGGCTACCCCGGCGGCGCTGTGCTGCATATTTACGATGCGGTTTTCCGGCAGGACAAGGTCAAGCACATCCTGGTCCGTCACGAACAGGCGGCCGGTCACATGGCGGACGGGTATTCCCGCGCCACCGGCAAGACCGGCGTGGTGCTGGTGACTTCCGGCCCCGGCGCGACCAATACCGTCACGGCCATCGCAACGGCCTACATGGACTCGATTCCGATGGTTGTCATTTCCGGTCAGGTGCCTTCCCACCTGATTGGCGAAGACGCCTTCCAGGAAACCGACATGGTCGGTATTTCCCGTCCGATCGTGAAGCACAGCTTCCAGGTCCGCAAGGCTTCCGACATTCCGGGCATGGTGAAGAAGGCGTTCTATATCGCCGCTTCCGGCCGTCCGGGTCCGGTGGTCATCGATATCCCGAAGGATTGCACCAACCCCAACGAGAAGTTCCCGTACGAATATCCTGAAAAGGTCAAGATGCGTTCGTACAACCCGCCCGGACGCGGCCATGCCGGCCAGATCCGCAAGGCGATCGATGAGCTCGTCCAGGCCAAGCGTCCCGTCATTTATACCGGCGGCGGCGTGGTGCAGGGCAATGCCTCGCACCTGCTGACCGAGCTGGCGCACCTGCTGAACTACCCGGTCACCAACACCCTGATGGGCCTCGGCGCTTTCCCCGGCACCGATCCGCAGTTCATCGGCATGCTGGGCATGCATGGCACCTACGAAGCCAACATGGCCATGCACCACTCCGACCTGATCCTGGCTATCGGCGCGCGCTTTGACGACCGCGTGACCAATAACCCGAAGAAGTTCTGCACCGGCGCCAAGGTTATTCATATTGATATCGACCCGGCCGCGATCTCCAAGACCGTGTCGGCGCACATTCCCATTGTCGGCGCGGTCGAGCCGGTGCTGACGGAAATGCTGTCGCAGCTCAAACAGTTGGGCATCAGCAAGCCCAATCCCGACGCCATGACCCAGTGGTGGAACCAGATCAACCAGTGGCGCGCCCACCACGGCCTGCGTTACGAGCCTGCCAAGCCGGGCGAGATGAAGCCGCAGGAAGTGGTCGAGATGCTCTACAAGGTGACGGAAGGCAAGGCCATCATCACCTCCGACGTTGGTCAGCACCAGATGTTCGCCGCGTTGTACTACAAGTACGACCGACCGCGTCAGTGGATCAACTCCGGCGGCCTCGGCACCATGGGCTTCGGCCTGCCATCCGCTATGGGCGTCAAGATGGCCTTCCCGGAAGAGACCGTGGTCTGCGTCACCGGCGAAGCGTCCATCCAGATGAACATCCAGGAGCTGTCCACCTGCCTGCAGTACGGCCTGCCGGTCAAGATCCTCAACCTGAACAACCGCGCCCTCGGCATGGTTAAGCAGTGGCAGGACATGCAGTACGAAGGCCGTCACTCCAACTCCTATATGGAGTCGCTGCCGGACTTTGTAAAGCTGGTGGAAGCCTATGGCCACGTCGGCATGAAGATCACCGATCCCACCCAGCTGGAAAGCAAGATGCGCGAAGCCATGGCCATGAAGGATCGTCTGGTGTTCCTGGATGTCTATGTGGACCAGTTCGAGCACGTCTACCCCATGCTCATCGCCAACCAGTCGCTGCGTGACATGTGGCTGTCGAAAACGGAGCGTACCTGATCATGCGTCGCATCATTTCTGTCCTGATGGAAAACGAGCCGGGCGCGCTGTCGCGCCTGGTCGGCCTGTTCTCGCAACGCGGCTACAACATTGAAACACTGACCGTCGCGCCGACGGATGATCCCACGCTCTCCCGCCTGACGCTGACGACCAACGGCGACGAGCAGAAGATCGAGCAGGTCACCAAGCAGCTGAACAAGCTGGTGGAAGTGGTCAAGGTCGTCGACCTCAGTGAAGGCGCCCATATTGAGCGTGAGCTGATGCTGATCAAGGTCAAGGCGACCGGCGCCGTCCGCGCCGAGATCAAGCGCACGGCGGACATCTTCCGCGGCCAGATCGTCGACGTCACGCCCACTACTTACACGCTGCAGCTGGCCGGGACCTCCGACAAGCTGGATGCCTTCATCCAGGCGCTGTCGGAAACGACCGTGCTGGAAGTCGTGCGCAGCGGCGTCTCGGGCATCGCCCGCGGCGAGAAGGTTCTGAGTATTTAACGCTAACCATGCCCTTCCCGGACGGGGAGGGCCAGGCTCGGGGCGATCCCCGGTCCCCCAACCAAGAGGAACTCTCATGCAAGTTTATTACGATAAAGACGCCGACCTTTCCATCATCCGCGGCAAGAAGGTCTCCATCATCGGCTACGGCTCGCAAGGCCACGCCCATGCCCAGAACCTGCGCGATTCCGGTGTTGACGTCACCGTCGGCCTGCGCAAGAGCGGTGCTTCCTGGGCCAAGGTCGAAGCGGCCGGCATCAAGGTCGCCGAAGTGGACGAAGCCGTGAAGGGCGCCGATCTCGTCATGATCCTGCTGCCGGACGAAAACATTCCGGAAGTGTACGCCAACAACGTCGCCCCCAACATCAAGCAGGGCGCCACGCTGGCTTTCGCCCACGGCTTCAACGTGCACTACAACCAGGTCGTGCCCCGCGCTGACCTCGATGTGATCATGGTCGCCCCGAAGGGTCCGGGCCACACCGTGCGTTCCGAATACCTGAAGGGCGGCGGCGTGCCGTCCCTGATCGCCATCTACCAGGACAAGTCCGGTAACGCCAAGCAGATCGCCCTGTCCTACGCAGCGGCCAATGGCGGCACCAAGGGCGGCGTCATCGAAACCAATTTCCGCGAAGAAACCGAAACCGACCTGTTCGGCGAACAGGCCGTTCTGTGCGGCGGCGCCGTGGAACTGGTGAAGATGGGCTTCGAAACCCTGGTGGAAGCCGGCTATGCTCCGGAGATGGCCTACTTCGAGTGCCTGCACGAACTGAAGCTGATCGTCGACCTGATGTACGAAGGCGGCATCGCCAACATGAACTACTCGATTTCCAACAACGCCGAGTACGGTGAATACGTGACCGGTCCGGAAGTCATCAACGAGCAGTCCCGTGAAGCCATGCGCAACGCCCTGAAGCGCATCCAGACCGGCGAATACGCCAAGATGTTCATCCTGGAAGGCCGCACCAACTACCCGTCCATGACCGCCCGTCGCCGCCTGAATGCCGCCCACCCGATCGAAGTCGTCGGTGGCCAGCTGCGTGCGATGATGCCGTGGATCCACAAGAACAAGCTGGTCGACCAGACCAAGAACTGATCCGTCAGGCTTGTTTGGGAAAAGGGCGCACCGGTTGCGCCCTTTTTCATTTTTTCACTGAAACAAAACCCGATAACACGCATCCAATCAACAAAGCCGTAGCGTCCGGCGGATGGCGTGATTATCATCGGGGTTTCCAAGGGAACAGGTGCTCAGCACATGCAAAAACCGACTGATGACCAGGATGATTACGAAGGCATCACCTTCGAGGTGGAAGAGGAAGAGGACGATGGCGACGGCCGCAAAGTCCGGAACAAGGGTATTTATCTCCTGCCCAACCTCTTCACCACGGCGGCCTTGTTCTCCGGTTTCTACGCCATCATCGCCGCCATGAACGGCATGTTCGAGAAAGCCGCCATCGCGATCTTCGTGGCCGCGCTGTTCGACGGCATGGACGGGCGTGTAGCACGCATGACCAATACCCAGAGCGCGTTCGGCGAGCAATATGATTCCTTGTCCGATCTGGTGTCGTTTGGTGTGGCTCCCGCGCTGGTGGTCTTCAGCTGGAGCCTCCAGACATTGGGCAAGTTCGGCTGGATTTGCGCCTTTATCTACACGACCTCCGCGGCATTCCGGCTGGCCCGTTTCAATGTGCAGATCGGCAGTGTCGACAAGCGGTACTTTATCGGACTGGCAAGTCCCCTGGCGGCGGCGATTATAGCCAGCATGGTCTGGGCTGGTGTTGATAACCGCGTGCCCGGGCGGGAACTGGAGCTGGCGGTGGTGGCGGCCCTCATAACAGTGCTGGCCGGATTCCTGATGGTCAGCAACTTCCGCTACTACAGCTTCAAGCAGCTGGACCGCAGTCGTGTTCCGTTTGCCGTCATGCTGCCGGTGGTGCTGGTTATCGGCATTGTTGCCTATGACCTGCCCATCGGCCTGCTGGCTGTTTCATTTGTCTATGCCGCATCAGCGCCGGTTACCGCGCTGTGGAACAAGTTGCGCCCCGCCACCTGATCAATGGGTAGGGCAGGGCGAAAGGAGAACGCCATGCCCTACCATCCTTCAAGCGGCCACGGGGTCCCATCTGATGAAATCACTCCGCAATCTGTCTTCCTGGAACGACGTTCCCTTCTGAAGGGGCTCGGCTATCTCGGTGCGGGTGCCTTGCTGCCGTCGATAGGCCATTCCGCGCCACCGTTTACGCCTGCCGCCGAGCGAGGTGATGCCCCTGCTTGGCTACGCCAGAAAATTGCCTCCCGCAAAGCCGGTACCAACACGACCGGTGAGGCCCTGACTCCCTACGACAGTGTCACGACGTACAACAACTTCTACGAGTTCGGGTTGGACAAGGAAGATCCGGCGGAGCGCTCCTCTGCTTTTAAGGCCGAGCCATGGAGGGTGGCTGTTGAAGGGTTATGCAATAAACCAGGCAATTACACGCTCGAAGACATATTGAAACCGCATGCCTTGGAAGACCGCATCTATCGGTTCCGTTGCGTCGAGGCATGGTCAATGGTGGTGCCGTGGCTCGGCTTTCCCTTGGCGGATCTCCTGCTCCGGTTTGATCCCCGCAAGGAAGCCCGTTACGTTGAATTCACGACGCTGGTTGACCCGGCCCGTTTCCCCAATCAACGGGGGCGCGATCTGGACTGGCCTTATGTTGAAGGTCTGCGGATGGATGAAGCCATGCATCCTTTGGCCGTGATGGCGGTAGGTGTCTATGGGCGAAGCTTGCCTCCCCAGAATGGAGCTCCGTTGCGACTGGTCGTTCCCTGGAAGTACGGTTTCAAGAGCATCAAGTCCATTGTGCGCATCCGCTTTGTGGCAACCCAGCCCCGTACCACCTGGGCCGCTATGGCGCCGCGTGAATACGGCTTCTATGCGAATGTGAATCCTGCCGTGGATCATCCTCGCTGGTCGCAGGCGCGTGAGCGCCGATTACCGGCCTCCCTGTTTGATCCCAATTGGCGTCCGACGTTGCCTTTCAATGGTTATGGCAGGGACGTTGCCGGGCTGTACCGCGGCATGGACTTGAGGTCGTACTTTTGAAAAGCGCGCATGAAGGCTGGCGACAGGGAGCGCGGGTGCTGGCTTTTATCACTTGTCTCTTGCCTCTGTTTGCCTTGATGGCATCCGCCTTTCTGAGCCGCCTGGGCCCGGATCCCGCCAAATCACTGGTGGATGCGACCGGTTTATGGACGTTCAGAATGCTGCTTATTTGCCTGGCGATGAGTCCCCTGAGGCTGCTGACGGGTAGTAGTAGCTGGATATCCTATCGACGCATGTTGGGTTTGTTCGCAATGTTTTACGGTGCGTTGCATCTGCTGAGCTATGGCGTATTTCTGCTGGCCGGTGATTTGGGCATGCTTTCGCGGGAGCTGGTCAAACGTCCCTATATCATCGTGGGATTTTCGGCCTGGTTGTTAATGTTGCCGCTCGCCATAACCTCCACGCGCCAATGGCAGAAGAGGTTGGGAAGACGGTGGTTGTTACTGCATAGATTGGTTTACGGTATTGCCGTTCTTGGAATGCTGCATTTTATCTGGCTGAAAAAAATCGGCATTTGGGCGGTTTGGCCATACGCAGTTATCCTGGTTGCCTTATTCATGATGCGTTTGCCGGAAATCAAACGCTTGATAATGCAGGCGCGGAGCAAAATTCAGTCAGAAAATGCGCGGTAAGACTGAATTCCGAACAGTCGAGTGATGCGGCTGATAAAAGTCTTTGACAGTGTGGATTGTGGGCCTATAATGCGCCCCACGCTGACGCGGTGCTGGGCAAATAAGTTCAGCATAAACAATGACTTGTGTTTATTTGGTTGTTGTTTTCGCGTGGTGGGTGACCGGGTTTGACGAGA
>DASUIL010000265.1:0-3211 GCA_036273075.1 Fluviicoccus sp.
CCAGCAGGCGGATGCCGGCGTCCTCGGCGATGCGCGCGATAGTGACGCCGTTGCGGTTGTCGCGGTTCCAGCCGGTACGCGTCTTCAGCGTCACCGGTACGTCCACGGCCTTGACCACGGCGTGCAGGATGTCGGCCACCAAGGCCTCGTCCTGCATCAGCGCCGACCCGGCCAGGCGGTTGCAGACCTTCTTGGCAGGGCAGCCCATGTTGATGTCGATGATCTGCGCGCCGCGCTCGACATTGAGGCGGGCGGCCTCGGCCATCATTGCCGGGTCATAGCCCAGGATCTGCACCGAGCGCGGTCCCGGCTCGCCGTCGTGGTTGAGGCGGAAGCTGGACTTGGCGGTGTGCCACAGCCGCGAATCCGAGGTGACCATCTCAGATACGGTGTAACCGGCTCCCTGATCGCGGCAGATCTGCCGGAACGGACGATCGGTGACGCCCGCCATGGGGGCGAGGGCGATCGGGTCGATCCGGTACGGGCCGATAGCGACGGGGGAGAGCATGGATGGATGGTCAGGCCGGGGAAAACGGCGCGCATCATACCGCAAAGCGGCGGCAAGGGAGAGTGTTTTTTAAGCGGAAAACGGAAATACTTTGGTACGCCGGTACGAGGTCGCAAGGACTCCGGTACCGGCGCGGCAAGGGCTTACAGCAAGGGTTCCATGCGATAGGCGTGGAAAGCCGTGTCAGGCTTGGCCAGCGCCAGCTCGACATGGATGGGCGTGTCCGGCGGAATGCGCCGCAGGTTGGAGAATTCCTGAGGCAGGTACTCCTTGGGGGTAAAGACACGGCCGGCGACAATTTCGCCCTTCTTGTCCAGCAGCACCAGCTTCAGCGCGGGCAGCGGTTGCGTGAAGTCAGCCTTGTTGAACAGGATGGCATCCGCCATGAGCGCATCGCTGACTTCCGGATGCTTGCGGACAATCAGCTTGCGGATGCTCAGCAGGCTGGCGTCGGGAGGCGATGGCACCTTGCACTTGAGGGTTTCGCACAGCTGGATCATTTGCGGGCGGGTGGCCGGGGCAATCGACAGCTGGTCAAAATTGAAATAGACATACTGGGCGACCAGCGCCGTCAGCGCCACCAGACACAGCAACGTCCAGCTGATGTAGTAACCCCAATTCACCGACAGGTGACGGTGATGATGGATTTCCACCGGCAACGAAGTCTGGTTGGGCGAAAGTACCGGCGCACCATTGCTGTTGAGGAAGTTCAGCAGATCATCGTCAGAGTTGCCGGTCTGTGTCTCGGCAGGCTGATCGGCAGCCTTGCGGCTGGCCGGGCGGACCGGTTCCGACGCGTGAGCAGGCGATGCAGCGGGCTGGGGCCTCGCCGGCTCTCGCGCAGGCGGCTCTTCGCGGGGAGGCAGCTTGCCCTTCTTGTTCGGGTTCACCACCTCCATGCTGTAGTTCTTGGCCTGCTCCTTCTTCTCTTCCTCGGCAATTTCGGAGAGCAGGGCGGTCGCCCAACTGTCATCCGCCGCATCCTTGATCTTTTCAACTTCACCCGGCCCACGCAGCTGGTGACCCTCGCCCGGCTTTTCCTGCCAGGCTTCGTGCAGCATGTCACTCAGCTCATCGTCGAACAGCGGCTTTTTGGTCTTGGCGGCCGGGGCGGATTTGGGCTCCGGAGCGGGTTCAGGTTCTGGCTTGGCCTTGGGGGCTTCCGCGGTCTCACTGTCGGCGTCATCCGCGCCCTCGGGCTGATCACCGATCAGGTTGAAGGCCCAGGAGTCGTCTTCGAGCTTCTTCTTCTTGGCGCGCTGGCCGATGGGCTTGTCATCCGGAGCGCCGACGGCGCTTTGGGTTTTGGCGACGATGGGCGGGGCCACCGGTTGACTGCCGGAAGCCGGGGCCGGGGCCGCCGGAGCGGATTTCGGGGCGACAGCGGGTTTGGCGACGGCGGCTTCGCCGGTGACGATATTCTGGTCAGCCCGGAAAACCTGCAGACAGGAGCCGCAACGCACATGGCCGCCGCGGGCGGCCAGCTGGGCGTCGGTAATGTTGAAGACGCTGTTACAGAACGGGCATCGTGTCTGTTTGGTTTCGCTCATATTCCCTCAAGCTCCGGGCTCTGGTTCCACACTCTGTCAGCGGTCGGCATGACGTTTGCCGGAAAGACGGCACCAGTTCTCTTCTTTTGTCTGGAGTGTATCAAGGCTGAACCACGGCGAGTAGGCTTTTTGCAGGTCTTCCACCTGCGTTGTAATAATGCCGGAAACGGCCAGGTCGCCATTTTTCGCCGTCAATTGTGCCAGCACCGGGGCCAGTTCGGCCAGTGGTCCGGCCAGAATATTGGCGACAACCACCTCGGCCTCGACCTTGGGCATGTCGTCCGGGAAATAGGTGCTGAGCCGGTCGGCGACGCCGTTGCGTTCGGCATTGTCGCGGGTGGCTTGCAGCGCCTGCGGGTCGATGTCGACGCACCAGGCCTGGCGGGCGCCCAGAAGCAGTGCGGCGACCGCGAGGATGCCGGAACCGCAGCCGTAATCAATCACGGTCTTGCCTTGCAGGTCGAGCTTGTCCAGCCACTCCATGCAGAGCGCGGTGGTGGCGTGGGTGCCGGTGCCGAAGGCGAGGCCGGGATCCAGCAACAGGTTGATGGCGTCCGGGCGCGGCGGCGGCGTCCAGCTCGGCACCACCCACAGGCGGTCACCGAAGCACATTGGGTGGTAATGATCCATCCAGGCGCGTTCCCAGACCTGGTCTTCCAGGATTTCGACACGGTGCGGCGGCAGCGGACGTCCCAGTTCAGCGGAGACGTACTCCAGGATGGCGTCCATTTCCGAGTCGGGAGTGAACAGGGCGACGACACGGGTGGCGTCCCACAGCGGCGTGGTGCCCAGCGGCGGCTCGAACAGCGGCTGGTCGGCGGCGTCCTCCAGCATCACGGCGCCGGCGCCGACCGACTCCAGGATTTCTTCAATACGTTCGGCATCGGCCTTGTTGGTTTCGATCTTCAGTTGCAGCCAGGGCATGGATATATCCGTCAGGAACAACCGCGCCGTTCGGGGCGCGGGAGATGGGGCGTGTCAGTGATTCATCCCGAGCTTTTTCTCGAGATAGTGGATGTCGACGGCGCCGGCGCAAAAACCGGCGTCGCGCAGGATTTGCTCGCGGTGCAGCGGAATGTTGCTGCGGATGCCTTCGACCACGATTTCATCCAGGGCGTTGCGCATGCGTTGCAGCGCGATGTCGCGGCTGGGG
>DASUIL010000266.1:0-2323 GCA_036273075.1 Fluviicoccus sp.
GCTTATGCTTCGCGTCAAACAAGTGAGGATGGTCGATTGTGCGGCAAAAGCTGAAGGTAGCCCTGTTCTGTTCCCTGAGCCTGCTGGGTGGCTGCAATGCCCTGCATGTCTATACCATTGACCTGCCGCAAGGCAATCCGATCAGCCGCGAAACCGCGTCCAAGCTGAAGACCGGCATGACCCCGGCGCAGGTGCGCTACGTGCTGGGCAGCCCGATGGTCAGCGATCCGCTGAACAGCGACCGCTGGGATTATATCTACACCTTCAAGCCGGGCACCTACGCCCGTCAGGCCGGGGTCAAACCCGTTACCCGCCAGCATCTGGTGCTGCGCTTCACCGACGGCCGGCTGTCCGCCATTGAAGGCCTGGACACCCTGCCGGAAAAAGCGCAGGAAGCCATTCCCAGCCGCGACCGCGGCCTGAACGCGGAACCGCTTTAACCGCCGCCCTGCCGCGCGGCGGTCGCCTTCGCCGCCCGCGCCTTGCGGGCTTCCTTGGGATCGTTCAACAGCGGCCGGAATATTTCCACCCGCTCGCCCTCGGCCAGCACCCGCGTCTTCGGACTCTTTTCCACTTTGCCGAACACGCCCAGGCTGGCGGATTCCAGATCCAGCCCCGGCGCTGCCTCGACAATGCGCGACAGTACCGCCGCCTCGTAGACCGTCGTGCCTTCAGGCACTTGCAGGGCGATCACCCACTGCCGCTCCGGCAGCGCATAGGCCACCTCGACCGACAGCAGGCGGTCACCGTTCACAGGAAACGCCCCGCGATCACCCACAGGGAGGCCAGCGGCACCAGCAGGCGCACCGCCACCCGCCACAGGTTGTAAACCCCTTCCGACGGCAGATTCAGCGCCTTGCGCACGTGGCTGATCTTCATCACCCAGCCGACAAAGACCGCCAGCGCCAGTACCGGCAGCAACAGCACCATTTGCACCACGGTCAGGAAGGTCGGCACCGCAGCCAACGCCGTTACCGCCGCCACGGCCGCCGCCGAGACGCCCAGCGCCACCGGCTTCGACCGGCCGCGCGCCATCACTTGTTGCATCAGGACGTCCAGCATCAGCGCCACGGCAAACAGCGCCGGCACTGCATAGACGCAGGCGGCAGGCTGGTGGCGCAGGTCGCCGGTCATCAGCATCAGCACGCCGGACAACAGTTGCAAGCCCCAGAACGGGAGCACCGCCGACACAGCGCCATCATCAGCCGTGCGGCGCATCGCCAGCCAGGCCGACAACCCGCCGCCACCTGTCAGCAACGCCATCATGGCGGCATAACGCCAGCCTTCCGCATCGGGCAGGCTTGGCGTCCAGACGCCGCCACCCAGGGCCAGCGCCGTCATGATCGCCGCCACCGCCAAGAGACCGCCCACCCCCGCAAAGCGGGCGACACCCGCCCAGGCCAGGCCCAGCGCGGGCAGCAACAGCAGCCACGGCGCGGCATCGGTCAGCCAGTCCGGCTCGACCGGCATGAAGTCAGCGGTGGTTCCCGCCGACAGCCCGGCCAGCATAGCCACCAGAGCCAGTCCCAGCGGCACGACCGCGCGCCAGGTCGTCCGCACATCGGTATCGCGGGTGATTTGCGCGATCCCCTGCAGCGGCCACTGCCGGTTGCGGCGCACCAGGGCGAATTCCAGGAAGGACACCGGCAGCGCCAGCAACAGCATGCAGACCAGCCAGGCCACGGACAGCCCAAGCGGAGTGTTGCCGGCGGGCGCGGGGAAGACAGCCAGCAGGGTCAGGGGCAGCAGCAGCGCGGCGCCCGCTTCGGGGAAGGCAAGTTTCATGGACAACAACCGGGATCAGGGAGTTCGGCCCGCATTGTCGGAGATTACGGGACCACGCTCAAGAGGGGAACCATCCCCGGCTGCAAGCCGAAGCGGGGATGGCGAAGGATCAGATCAGCTCGACCGGCTGCAAGCGGAACGACACCTCGATCAGGAACTTCTCCTGCTCGTCCAGCAGCTCCAGCTGGTGCTGGATGCTGACCAGGCGCTGGTCGCGGGTGGCGTCGATCATCTGCAGGTGCTCAAGACGCTGCAATTGCTCGTCAATGCGCTTCTTGGCCTCCAGCGTCTGCTGCATCAGCGGCGCCAGCGACTGCTTGCACCAGCGCAGGGCTTCTTCCCGGGCCTTTTCATACAGGTTCTTGGCCTCGCGGGCCAGCGTCTCGAAGAAATGGTCGAAGACCTTTTCCTGGCTGGCCAGCAGGTTGCCGAAACGGTTCTTGTAGGGCGCGGCCTGCTTCTCCAGTTCGGAGAACTCGTCAATGAAAGGGTCGATGTTGATGTCCGCGTACTGGACGCCGGTTGCGCCGACTTCCTG
>DASUIL010000267.1:0-3737 GCA_036273075.1 Fluviicoccus sp.
ACAGGAGTCGCTCATTGCTGCCTTCCGGCAGTTGTAATTGCAATTGGCGCAGGCCGTTGTCGAGCAGGGCGGCGAGTTGGGCGTCGGTCATGGTCGCTTTCACCCCGCCAACCGCAGATTGGCCATGCCATGCTTCTTCAAATAGATCATCAGCAGCGACACCGCCGCCGGGGTCAGGCCGGGAATGCGTCCCGCCTGCGCCAGCGTTGCCGGGCGCGTCGCCTTCAGCTTCGCCTTCACTTCATTCGACAGGCCGGACACGCGGTCGTAGTCAAAATCGTCGGGCAGCGTCATTTCCTCATGGGCGCGCAGCTGGTCGATTTCTTCCTGCTGGCGGTCGATGTAACCGGCGTATTTGGCGTTGATCTCGATCTGCTCACCCACTTCCGGCGCGACCTCGATGCCCGCCAGTTCGGCGACATGGGCGAAATTTACCTGCGGGCGCTTCAGCAGCTCCAGCAGGGTGTTTTCCTTGCTCAGCTCCTGGCCGGTCAGCTCGGCAAAGCGCTGGCCCAGTGCACTGCCGGGGTGCGCCATCACCGACTTCAACCGCTGGCTCTCGCGGGCGATGCCTTCCTGTTTCTCGCAATACGCAGCCCAGCGCACATCATCCACCAAACCCAGCTTGCGGCCGGTTTCGGTCAAACGCTGGTCGGCGTTGTCCTCGCGCAGCAGCAGCCGGTATTCGGCGCGCGAGGTGAACATGCGGTACGGTTCCTTGGTGCCCAAGGTGATCAGATCGTCGACCAGCACCCCGAGGTAGGCGACATCGCGGGTGGGATACCAGCCTTCCTTGTCCTGCGCGCGCAGCCCGGCGTTGATCCCGGCCAGCAATCCCTGGGCACCGGCTTCTTCATAGCCGGTGGTGCCGTTGATCTGTCCGGCGAAGTACAGGTTGTGGATGACGCGGGTTTCCAGCGTGTGCTTCAGGTCGCGCGGATCGAAGAAATCGTATTCGATGGCATAGCCGGGACGGGTGATGTGCGCGTTTTCCATGCCCCGGATCGACCGCACCAGCGCCAGTTGCACATCAAACGGCAGGCTGGTGGAAATGCCGTTGGGGTAGAGCTCGTGGGTCTTCAGCCCTTCCGGCTCGATGAACACCTGATGCGAATTCTTGTCGGCGAAACGGTGGATCTTGTCCTCGATCGACGGGCAGTAGCGCGGACCAACGCCTTCGATGACGCCGGTATACATCGGCGAGCGGTCAAGGCCGCCGCGGATGATGTCGTGGGTCTGCTCGTTGGTGTGGGTAATCCAGCAGTTGACCTGCTCCGGGTGCATCGCGGCATTGCCCATGAACGACATCACCGGAACCGGCGTATCGCCCGGCTGCGGCGTCATCACGCTGAAATCGACCGACTTGGCGTCGATGCGCGGCGGCGTGCCGGTCTTCAGGCGGCCGACACGCAGCGGCAGCTCGCGCAGGCGGTTGGCCAGCGCGATCGAGGGCGGATCACCGGCGCGGCCGCCCTTGTGGTTTTCCAGCCCGATGTGGATGACGCCGCCCAGGAAAGTGCCGGTGGTCAGCACCACGGTCTTCGCGTCAAAGCGGATGCCGGTCTGCGTCACCACGCCCCTGACCGTCTCCCCTTCCACAATCAGGTCGTCGGCGGCCTGCTGGAAGATCTCGAGGTTGGGCTGGTTTTCGAGGATGCTGCGAATGGCGGCCTTGTACAGCGCGCGGTCGGCCTGGGCGCGGGTGGCGCGCACCGCCGGGCCCTTGCTGCCGTTCAGCACGCGGAACTGGATGCCGCCCAGATCGGTGGCCAGCGCCATTGCGCCGCCCAGGGCGTCGATTTCCTTCACCAGGTGGCTCTTGCCGATGCCGCCGATGGCCGGATTGCAGCTCATCTGCCCCAGCGTCTCGACATTGTGGGTCAGCAGCAGGGTCTGGCAACCCATGCGCGCCGCCGCCAGCGCCGCTTCGGTACCGGCATGGCCGCCGCCAATGACAATGACATCGTAGGATTTGGGATAACGCATAACACCACCGCTGCGGGCCGGGCCGTCGAAAGTGCCGGGGATCGGCTGGGAACTGAACCGCGCATTATAAACGACTCGCCGGTCAAGTTCGAGAATTCCCGGGGTTCCGCCTGTCCGGCCGCCTTATGACCCTTCGGGCGTTAACGGAAAACCAACATCTTGTCTCCCAAAACCCGCCTTTCATCCGGCAGGCCCGCCTTGCGCTGGCATTGTGATCGGTTTCGCAGTCTTATAACGGCATTACCGAATTCGTTCAGAACGGCCATCATTCCTTTAACAAGAGCCCTGCCATGACTTCTCCCATCCTCACCCTCGCCTGCACTTCCGCCAAGGAACAGGATCGCCTGGTCTTCAAGTCGTTGCTGGGCATACTGGCGCAAACCGCCCGCCCCGGGCAGGCCCGCTGGGATTATCTGACGGAAGGATATGCCGATGTGGTGTTCGTCGACATGGATGAAGCGACGCCGGTCTATCCGAAATCGGAGCCGGGCAAGCCGCTGTCGGTCGTGGTGGGATACAGCACGGATCTGGAGAAGGCGCAGAAATCCGTCTTTTCCCTGAAGAAACCGGCACGGCCCAAGGAGTTCATCGCGCTGCTGACCATGCTGGAAGAACATCTGGCGCACAAGAACGACCTGACCATCCCGTCCATGCCCGCCCTGAACCTGGCCTGACCCCGGTCCAACCGGGCCGGTCCACGCCGCCGGCCCTTCGCTGTACGCCCGGCATCGCCACCGTTGTCTTGCGCGCCCCCGCCACTCTCTTTAGACTTGGTTCCCCTTGTGCCCTGCCGGTTTGCCGCCAATGCCACAGACCCTGCCCCCCGATTCCGTCGGGCTGGTGACGCCACAGACCCTGCATGTCGACACGCCCCTGACGCTGGCCTGCGCCCGCGTGCTGGAAAGCTACGACCTCGTCTATGAAACCTACGGCGTCCTCAATGCCGACCGATCGAACGCGCTGCTGATCTGCCACGCGCTGTCCGGCCACCATCATGCCGCCGGTTATCACAGCCCGGATGACAGCAAGCCCGGCTGGTGGGACACCTGCATCGGCCCCGGCAAGGCCATCGACACCAACCGCTTCTTCGTGGTGGCGCTGAACAACCTGGGCGGCTGCCACGGCTCCACCGGCCCGTCCTCGATCAACCCCGCGACCGGCAAGAATTACGGCCCGGACTTCCCGCTGGTCACCGTCAAGGACTGGGTGCAGGTGCAGGCGCGCCTCTCCGACCATCTTGGCATCGACTGCTGGGCGGCCATCGTCGGCGGTTCGCTGGGCGGCATGCAGGTCATGCAATGGGCGGTGGATTACCCGGAGCGCCTGAAGAACGCCGTCATCATCGCCAGCGCCCCCAAGCTGTCGGCGCAGAACATCGCCTTCAACGAAGTGGCGCGCCAGGCCATCCTGTCCGACCCCGACTTCCACGGCGGCCACTACTACGAGCACGACACCTACCCCAAGCGCGGCCTGATCCTGGCGCGCATGGTCGGCCACATCACCTACCTGTCCGACGACGCCATGAAGCAGAAGTTCGGCCGCGACCTCAAGACCGGCCAGTTCGCTTTTGGCTACGATGTCGAATTCCAGGTGGAATCGTACCTGCGCTACCAGGGCGAAGCCTTCTCGCGCTATTTCGACGCCAACACCTACCTGCTGATGACCAAGGCGCTGGACTACTTCGATCCGGCGCGGGATTACAACGACAACCTGCGCGCCGCGCTGGCCCGCGCCACCTGCCGCTTCCTGGT
>DASUIL010000268.1:0-7177 GCA_036273075.1 Fluviicoccus sp.
GATTTAAATAACGAACAAAGAGTTGCATTTAATAATTTAATTGAAAATATAAACGCTCAATTAATTGAATTGGAAAAGGAGTTTCCTGAAAATGTTTTTTCTTTTCAGGATGAAAGTCTGCTAATGAAATCTCAGTTTGAAAAATCACTGAATGAATTTGCAGAAGTTATGGATGCTCATATCGCAGATAAAAGAAATTGGTCTGGAATTAAGGAGTTTCGAGAAGTAACAGGTATTGGTCCAAAAGAATTGAATAATATACAGCCTCCCAATGTTGTTGTAAAAATTTTCGATATATATAAGGGGGTGCATAATTTTTCAAATATGGATATAGGTGTTGATGATTTTTTTGGGTTAATCAAGAATCCTGTTTTCCCGGAGAGGCCATATTGCAAACACCAAAAAATCACGGTTATTTATAATATGTTAAATACAATAGGTTATTATCCGGACTCACAAGTTAAAAAAGAGCGTAGATTTATTGCATCACTTAGCGATACAAGCCATGCGTCATTTGCATCATTTTGTGATGTTCTCTTCTCCAGAGATGAATATTTCATTAAAAAGGTTAAAGCAGTGTACGAGTATTTAGAAATCCCGACTAAAGTTTATTTCGTATCATTAACACCCTAGCTTTTGCTTGAAGTGTGAGATCCTGGGACATAGCGAAATAAGTCTCCAGTTGCAAATGAAGCCCACCTATTCCATCTACCCGAATACCTTCCTCGCATCCTTCAAAAGCAACAACAACTGCTGTTCCCGCAACGGCGAAGCCACAAACCCGAACCGCCGGTAAAACCGCTCGGCCCCGGTATCCACTGGATGAGTCATCAAGGCCCGAATTCCGGCCTGATCAGCAATCAGCAACGTCCGGCGGATGGCATCCTTCAACAACCCCCGCCCAACACCCCGGCCTTGATAGGGCAGCGCCACCGCCAGACGCGCCAGAATCACCACCGGCAGGGGATAACGCCCCATGCCTTGCCGGATGCGTTCCGGCGCTTCCAGCGTATCCACTTGCCCCACTGTCAGGCTGAAATACCCCGCAACCCGCCCCTCATCCGTCACCACAAAAGTCCGCGCCGAACCGCTGGCCTGCGCCTGCCGGGCGTGACGCACCAGCCAATCGTTCAAACCGGTGTTGCCGCAATCAAAATCATCCAGCCGATGGTGTACATCCAGTTGTACAGGGGCTTGCACCGTCAGGACTCCTCCCACGGAGAGGGCTTGGCAAACAGTTCCCGCAGGCCGGGGTTATCCGTTGCCGGTTGGTCCAGCAGTTCCAGCAGGCTGTCATATTGCTCGCCGGAAACCAGAAACAGCCGCTGATCAATCAGCGTTTGCTCAGCGGCCTGACAGGCGCTGTCCAGCACGAAGTCCGTCAGCGATTGGTGACGGATCGCCGCGGCCCGCCGCAGGATGGCTTCCTGATCGGGTGTTGCGCGAACGCCCAGCCGGGAAGAGCGGGGGCTTTTGGAAGATGTGCCGGTTACGGAGGGCATGGCAGTTTACCGGGATAGATAATCACAAGATGTTAGTACGTTGTGAGTACGGATTCAATGGTGCTACAGAGCACGGGACCGAGCGAAATAAAGACTTATCCTTTCCCCGGTTTCTAGACAAGCGTTACCGCACCCGCGAAGAAACGCCCACTGTTCATAACTCATCACCCATCCACCACCCGGCTGGCATCCTTTACCGCGCTGCCAAGCACCTCCCGCGCAAGCACCGTTTCCGCCTCGCTAACCGCATGCACAATCAGCACCGTATAGCCGTTTTCCATGGCGGCATCCACCACTTCCGAAAACGGCTTTTGCACCACTTGATTCTCACCCACCATCCCCGCCGTGGTGCCGAGCAGCGCCCCCACACTGGCGCCCCAGCCAATCATGACCAGCGGGGCAATGATCGGGCTGGCGACAAACAGGCTGACGTTGGCGGCCACCAGCGCCAGCTCACCGGCGGCTCCCAGCCCGCCGCCAATGACAGTGCCGATGATCCCGTTACTCAGGATGGCCTTGTAGGTGGCGTGGCTGTTCGGGTTGTCGACAGACTGGTCGCTGGTCGTTTCGGTCATCTGGTCGTTGGCGGGAATCAGCAGGTGGTCATGGGGAATGCCTCTGTCCTGCAGGCGGTTGAGGACGGAGACGGCTTCCTGGCGATTGCCGAAGAAGCCGGCCACGGTATGGGGAAAGGTATTCATGGCGTTATTCCTGTGCTGGCGCGCCATGCCCGGCGGCAGGGGGAAACGGCGGCAGGAGTAACGAGTCCGGAAGAGGGCAAGCCTACCGGGTCGATCGGCACTCTTCCGACCAACCTCGAGTGTAGGCGGGTGGAGCCCGTCCGTCCGTACGGCACCCGACATAGACAAGCCGGGACTACTTGAAATAAGGACCTGTGTCAGCCATAACGGCTGAGGGATACTCCCACGTCTTTCACCCCGTCAACTTCCCCGCCTTGAAATCCTCATAAGCCTGCAAAACCTCCTCATAGGTATTCATCACAAACGGCCCATGCCCGTTGATCGGCTCATCAATCCGCGCTCCGCTCAACACCAGCAAGCGGCAGTCTTCCAACGCCTTCACGGTAAACCCCGCCCCATGCTGCCCCATCACCGCCAGCCCGCCTTCCTCCATCGACTCGTCCCTGAACGCCAGCCGCCCCGACAGCAGGTACACCAACGCCGTATCCCCATCCTCCGTTGCAAACACCGCCTCCCGGCCCGACGACAACCGAACATCCAGCACGTTCATCCGCGTATGCGTCAGCGCCGGTCCGCGCACGCCCTGGAATTCCCCCGCAATCACCCGCACCGAACCGGCTTCCAGCCCCACCACCGGAATATCCGCCCGCGACAGGTTCTGGTAACGTGGCTCACCCAGCTTGTCCCTGGCGGGCAGGTTCACCCACAACTGGATCATCTCGAAACGCCCGCCACTTTGCCGGAAGCCCTCGCTGAACAACTCCCGGTGCACCACGCCGCGCGCCGCCGTCATCCACTGCACGTCGCCCGGCCCGATCAGCCCGCCGCCGCCTGACGAGTCCCGGTGTTCCAGTTCGCCGTCATGGACAATCGTCACCGTCTCGAAACCGCGATGCGGATGCTCATGGACGCCCTTCAAAGGCGAACCGGGCAGCAGGCGGCCGGGGCCGATATGGTCCAGCAGCAGGAAGGGGGAGGTGGTGCCGCCGAGGTCGTACCACGACAGCACGGAGGTGACCGGGCTGAAGTCGGCGACGGCGGAGCGGCCGTCGGTGCTGTGGATGAAGGCGAGGGATTTCGGAAGGGGCATGGGGTCCTCGCCGCGTGGCCGGGATGGTTATTCAGGAATGATTCCCATCATAATCCAATCCCGGCCGGTTTCAGTGAAGCATCGTTTACCGGAAGACGACCGATTGCGCCTCCCGCGTATTCCGCTTGTCGGTCTGGATGTGCAGGGTCTGCGAGCCGCTATCGTAGAACCAGCCCGGCGTTGTTCCATCCGGCGGGCTGGCCAGCGGCGGCAGGGCGGACCCGCTTAGCCAGACAGCGGCGGGTTGCGCAACCCTGACGACCTTGATCTGGTAGGCCCGTTGCCCGACCTGCTTCGCAAAGCTTCCCGTGGTGGAGATATCCAGCTGCATCAATCGGTTGCTGAATGCAAACCGTGTCCGGGCGAAGGCTCCCTGCTGATAACCCAGTCCGGAGCCGTCATCCTCATACAGGCTGAATTCCCCATCCTTGCCCGGGAATACCGTCAGCTTCAGGTTGTCCAGAGGCTGCTGTTCGCTGAAATCCATGTAGGGGGCCAGCGGCAGGATCGAACCGGCGCGGGCGAAGACCGGCATGCGCTCCAGCGGCGTCTGGACGGTAACTTCCGTGCCTCCCGCATACACCTCGCCGGTGAAGATATCCACCCACGGGCCTTCCGGCGGAAACCAGACTTTCTTGCCGGCCAGTCCGGTCTGCTTGTCGGCCGGGGCGCCGATCGGGACGACCAGCAGCTGGCTGCCCAGCATGTACTGGCGGTCGTAGCGGTAAGCCGCTTCCTGGTTGGGCCAGTCCAGATACATGGCGCGTGTCATGGGGAGGCCGGTATCGTGCGCTTCCCGGGCAATCGTGTAGAGATAGGGCACCAGTGCGCCGCGGAGTCTCAGGAATTCGGCGGAGACCGTGCGGGTCTTGCCCTGGAATTCCCACGGCAGGCGCTGCGAGCCCGATTTGCTGGAGGAGTGCAGGCGCAGGATCGGCTGGAAGGCGGCCAGCTGGATCCAGCGAACATACAGCTCCTCGTCGTAGGGCTGGTTGGTGTCGATCAGCACGCCGGTCTGGAAACCGCCGATGTCATGGGAAACGTAGGACATGCCGATCGACCCCTCGGCGGCGGCAAAGCGGGCCTGGAAGTCCAGCATGGGCCAGGTGGCCACGGTGTCGCCGGTGAAATGGATGGTGGAGCGTTGCGAGCCCCACGGGCCGGGCCGGTTGCCATGCCAGTCCTGGAAGCTGCCGCCGCTGCGCGCCAGCGGCAGCCAGCGGCTGCCCCGGGCCTGGTTGCGCCGGGCGTATTGCTGGTTGATCCAGTTGTCCGGGGAGAACTCGCCCCGGTTGATCTGGCCGCCCACCGAGGAGTCGTCGCAGCACCAGTCCAGCCAGTAACCGTCGATGCCGTCGCGGTCAAAGTCGTCATGCAGGTTCATGTAGGCCTGCAGGTGCGAGGGTTTGGCGAAGTCAAAGACAAAGGGTATGCCGGTGATGTTCTCGAACTTCTGGCGACTGCCGTCGAGAAGGCCGGTGCCCCACTGGAAGAACGAGGCGGCGGCTCCACCACGCAGCGTGTCCGGCCCGACGGTTTGCAGGGTGGCCGGCAGCTTGGGGTCGATGGCGGAAATGGAGGGATGGGTGTTCAGGAAGACATCGACGCCTTGCTCGTGCATCCAGCGGATCGTGCCCTTGGCGTCGGGCAGCAGGGCGGTGTTCCATTGCCAGCCGTTCCAGGCGACCGGGGCCTTGGCGTCGGTGTCGATGCCCAGCACATCCAGCGGCACCCGCTCGCGGCGGAAGGCCGGGAACAGGACGTTGCGGAATTCGGCGTCGGAGTAGGGATAGTAGCGGCTGAACCACACCCCGAAGGCCTTGCGCGGCAGCAGCGGCACCGCTCCGGACAAGGTCCGGTAGTCTTGCAGCGCCGCTTTGTAGTCACTGCCGTAGGCAAAGAGATAGCCGTCCTGATAATCCCCGGCCAGAGGCGGCTCGGCCCCCGGTGCTTCTCCCGGTTTGGTCGTCAGGACATCCCGCGCTTTCCCGAGGAAATAGCCCGGTTTCCAGGTGGCGGTATGGAAAGGGCGGCTTTCGTATTTGTCCGGACCGGCGATAACCGCGCTCTGGCTGTCATCAATGAAATGGTAGCCGTCCCGCGACAACAGGCCGTCGTGCAGCGGCACGGCGTCGGACTGCGAGTCCAGTGAGCGATACCAGCCGCCCAGATTGCCGCTGGTTCGGGGCGCATTGTTTTGCGCGGCGGAAACATTCTTCAGGTAACCCGGCAGGCCCCAGTCCAGCGGGTTCGGGGTATATCGGCCGGACCGCCACTGCGGCGTGGCCCGGATCTGGCCGCTGTCGCTGTTGAGGGTGATGGTCAGGTTCCGGTCGGTGAACGGGCCGGAGTCCTTGAGGTAGGTCAGCGTCAGCCGGCTGGTGGTGATTCTGAAGACCTTGCCGTCGTCGCTGACCGTATAGGGCGGCGGGGCGATCTGGCGGTTATAGGCCAGCATGGTCGGGCGATCCTCGAAGCGGTTGTCCTCGGCATATTCCAGACGGATCAGGCCGGGGCTGAGCACCTGGAAACGGGCCTGTCCCACGACATGTCCGCCGGTGGCGGCGGGGGGCTGGTCCAGCCCGGCAAAGCTTGCCAGGCGGCCGGGTATCTGCGGCAGCGCCGACAGGGCCTTGGCGGCGGCGTCGACGGGAATCGAAACCAGTTCCCCCACGGCCAGCGCGCCGATGACCGCGCCGCCGCCGACGGCATAGGCGACGGTCTTGGCCGTGGTGCTGAGGGGGCTGGTGACGCTTTTGAGAAAGTTACCGAAAATTCCCATGCTGGAACCTGCTGAATATCTGGGGAAGGTGTCCGGAATCAGGGCAGCGGAGGTACCGTGATTCCGGCATGGCGGACCGGTGTGCAGCCGGGTTACAGGGGATTGAAGTGGTTCAGGTTCCGGTTGGCCTCCGCCCGTTCCCACATTTGCAGGTAGCCTTCCGCTGACTTCATCACGGCTTCGTAGACGTCCCGGCCGCTGCGTTCGCGGATATCCTGGATCTGGTCGGCCAGCATGCCGTAATGCGCCATGCCGTCCCGGTTCAGGTCAAAGGTTCGGTTGCCGGACACCTGCCGGTCGAACACCAGCCCGAACTCGGTGGTGAAGGGATAACGAAGCGGATCGGTCGCGGCACTACCACGCGGGCCGGGCTGGCCGCCCAGGCCGGACATGTCGGTGCCGATGCCCACGGCGGGCAGGTACGGGGTTTGCTTCACGGCATCCAGATAGCGCTGGTACCCGCTGCGTGCCCCGTCGACACCCTGGCCGTAGTGCGCGGCAAAGCCGCCGGCGTTCAGCATGCGCCGGAAGTCACGGTGCAGCGAACCGTCCTTCGCCGGGCGCATGAAGCTGTGCGAGCTGACCACCCCGCTGTAACGGCGAGCCTCAACAATATCCATGACCTGGGCAGCCGCCTTGTCGCTCATGTGATCCAGGTCGATGATCATGTTCAGGTCGATCATGCTGTTGACCAGATACACACCCTTTTCGGTAAGGCCGCGCCAGTTGCACAGGTCATCACTCTTGTCATAGGTCGGGGTGATGCCGATCTGGCCTGTCAGGGTGCTGATGGGCGGTACTTGGCCAATGAGGGGGATGCCGCTGGTCATGGGCTTGCCCCGGGTTTCGGCATTGCAAGGCTCGGCTTCGTAATAATGGCCGGTCGACAGGGCTTCACCGACGTTGATGAAGCCGTCTTCCAGAACAGCGCCGCTGAGCTGGTTGTCGAACTTGTGCGCCGGGAACATGCCGCGGATGCCGAGGTTGTAGAGTTCGTTCAGGCCTGCATCGATGGTGGCGATGCTGCAGAAGTCATGTACACCGCAGTTCAGCGTCTCGGAGGCTTCAATGCCCATCACCACGGCCAGCTTGCCATCGGCAA
>DASUIL010000269.1:0-2870 GCA_036273075.1 Fluviicoccus sp.
CGTGTGTGACACCAGCGTGTTGAAGCGGGTGCAATGGGTGAAAATTTCGACGGTGTTGATGCCCGCGCAGGAACCGTCCTGCAACGCGCCGCGACCGAATTTCTCGATGGCGGGCTGGCCGGACAGCACCAGCAGCGGAACGCCGTCGGCATAGGCGCAGGCGACGCCGGTCACCAGGTTGGTGGCGCCCGGCCCCGCCGTGGCGCAGCAGACGCCGATGCGGCCGGTCTCGCGGGCATAGCCGTCGGCCATGAACGCCGCGCCGGTTTCATGACGGGCGACGATGGCGCGCGGACCGCCGCGACGCTCGCTGCGCGCCAGTGCGTTGTATAACGGCTCGATACTGCCGCCGGGAACGCCGAACACGTACTTGACGCCCAGGCGTTGCAGGTAATGGAGGATGAGGTCGCCGTTTTCGATCATGGATTCTCTCCCTGGAGTGAATCGCTCCCGGTCTGGTTTTTATGGGTGAAGCAGGAGTTTGGCGAGCCCTAGAGTAGAAGGTTGGCCCGCCGCCTTCAACGCCTAAGTGCAAGAAACATTCCGGCATCAATCAATAGTTTTTAGCTATCAATGTATAACAAATAATTAATTTCACTCCGGAGCGGGCCTGCCCTATGCTAGGCCTGTCCAAACAACCCACATGCCAAGGAGCAAACCCATGAGCAGTCTGATCAACACCCAGGTCCAACCGTTCAAGACCCAAGCCTTCGTCAGCCGCAATGGCAAGGGCGAGTTCATCACCGTTTCCGACGAAAGCCTGAAGGGCAAGTGGTCGGTCCTGATCTTCATGCCCGCTGCCTTCACCTTCAACTGCCCGACCGAAATCGAAGACGCCGCCAACAACTACGCCGAATTCCAGGCCGCCGGCGCCGAAGTGTACATCGTCACCACCGACACCCACTTCTCGCACAAGGTCTGGCACGAAACCTCCCCGGCCGTGGGCAAGGCGACCTTCCCGCTGGTGGGCGACCCCACCCACACCCTGACCCGCGCCTTCGGCGTGCACATTGATTCCGAAGGCCTGGCCCTGCGCGGCACCTTCGTCATCAACCCGGACGGCGTCATCAACACCGCCGAAGTGCACAGCAACGAAATCGCCCGCGACGTGTCCGAGACCCTGCGCAAGCTGAAGGCCGCCCAGTACACCGCCGCCAACCCCGGCCAGGTCTGCCCGGCCAAGTGGAAGGAAGGCGCCAAGACCCTGGCTCCGTCGCTGGATCTGGTGGGCAAGATCTGAGCTTGACCGCTCGATGATGTAAAACCCCCTCTCCCCTTAGGGGAGAGGGCCGGGGGTGAAGACGGGGTTTCAAGAAGCACTGCTGCTTGCCGTCTGAACGCCCGAAGGGCCGGGAGAGGGGACGGAATGACGACCTAACACGCCGTCACTTCAAGCACCACCACCCCTCTCCCTAACCCTCTCCCCCTCGGGGAGAGGGAACTCTTGAATCACCCGGCAACCCCCAACCGCCGAGGCCCCTCGCCGCGCCTCCGGTCCCGTGTTGCCCGAATTTCCCGGAGACGATCATGCTCGACACCACCCTCAAAGCCCAATTGCAAGGTTATCTGGAACGGCTGGCCGGCCCGATCGAGCTGGTCGCCTCCCTCAACGACAGCCCGGCCGCCGCCGAGATGCTGGAGCTGCTGAACGAAATCGCCGAACTGACGACGCGCATCACCGTCCGCACCGACGGCGCAAATGAACGCACCCCGTCCTTCAGCGTCGGCAAGGTCGGTGACACCGCCCGCGTGCGCTTCGCCGGCATCCCGCTGGGCCACGAATTCACCTCGCTGGTGCTGGCGCTGCTGCAGGTCAGCGGCTACCCGCCCAAGGTCGAGGCCGAACTGATCGAGCAGGTCAAGGCGCTGGACGCCGAGCTGAACTTCGTCACCTACGTGTCGCTCAGCTGCCACAACTGCCCGGACGTGGTGCAGGCCCTGAACCTGATGGCGGCGCTGAACCCGAAGGTCACCCACACCATGGTCGACGGCGCGCTGTTCCAGGCGGAAGTCGAAGCCAAGAACATCATGGCCGTGCCTGCCGTGCACCTGAACGGCAACAACTTCGGTTCCGGCCGCATGACGCTGGAGGAAATCCTCGCCAAGGCCGATACCGGCGCGGAAGCCCGCGCGGCCAAGCAACTGAGCGAGAAGGCGCCCTATGACATGCTGATCGTCGGCGGCGGCCCGGCGGGCGCGGCGGCGGCCATCTACGCCGCGCGCAAGGGCATCCGCACCGGCCTGGTGGCCGAGCGCTTCGGCGGCCAGGTGATGGACACCATGGGCATTGAGAACTTCATCTCGGTGAAGGAAACCCAGGGTCCGAAACTGGCGGCGGCACTGGAGGAACACGTCAAGAGATATGACGTTGACATCATGAAAACCCAGCGCGCCGTGAAGCTGACCGGCGGCGCGCTGGTAGAAGTGGAACTGGCCAACGGCGCGACGCTGCGCGGAAAGACGGTGCTGATCGCCACCGGCGCGCGCTGGCGCGAGATGAACGTGCCGGGCGAGAAGGAATACCGCGGCCGCGGCGTCGCCTACTGCCCGCACTGCGACGGCCCGCTGTTCAAGGGCAAGCGCGTGGCGGTGATCGGCGGCGGCAACTCCGGCGTGGAGGCGGCGATCGACCTGGCCGGGATCGTGGAACACGTGACCCTGATCGAATTCGACAGCCAGCTGCGCGCCGACGCGGTGCTGCAGACCAAGCTGCGCAGCCTCGGGAATGTGACCATCGTCGTTTCCGCCCTGACCACGGAAGTGCATGGCGACGGCCAGAAGATGACCGGGTTGAGCTATACCGACCGCGTCAGCGGCGAGAACCAGAAGCTCAACCTCGCGGGGGTGTTCGTGCAGATCGGATTGCTGCC
>DASUIL010000270.1:0-2151 GCA_036273075.1 Fluviicoccus sp.
CATGATGCGTACGCATTACTGCGGCAGCTTGACCGAATCCCAGATTGACCAGACCGTGACCTTGTGCGGCTGGGTGCACCGTCGCCGCGATCACGGCGGTGTGATTTTCCTCGACATGCGCGACCGGGATGGTCTGGTTCAAGTCGTGATCGATCCGGATACCCCTGAAGCCTTTGCATTGGCCGACAAGTCGCGCAGCGAATTCGTGCTGAAGATCACCGGTCGCGTGCGCCGCCGTTATGCCGGCACCGAAAACGCCAATATGGTCAGCGGCCAGATCGAAGTGCTGGGCAAGGAAATCGAAATTCTCGCCACCTCCGAAACCCCGCCGTTCCCGCTGAACGACGAATTCGTCAATGTCGGCGAGGAAATCCGCCTGAAGTACCGCTTCCTGGACATGCGCCGTCCGGAAATGCTGCAGCGCATGCGTTTCCGTTCGCAAGTCACCAGCAAGATCCGCACCTATCTGGACAAGCATGGCTTCCTGGACGTCGAAACCCCGGTGCTGACCCGCGCCACGCCCGAAGGCGCGCGCGACTACCTGGTGCCGTCCCGCACCCAGCCCGGCTCGTTCTTCGCCCTGCCCCAGTCGCCGCAGCTGTTCAAGCAGTTGCTGATGGTGTCCGGCTTCGACCGTTACTACCAGATCGCCAAGTGCTTCCGCGATGAAGACCTGCGCGCCGACCGTCAGCCTGAATTCACCCAGATCGATATCGAAACCTCGTTCATGTCCGATGAAGACATCATGAACGTAACCGAAGGCATGGCCGTCGAACTGTTTGACGAACTGATGGGCATCAAGTTCGGCCCGTTCCCGCGCATGACCTACGCCGAAGCCATGCGCCGCTATGCCTCCGACAAGCCCGACCTGCGCATTCCGCTGGAGCTGGTGGATGTGGCTGACCTGCTTAAGGACGTGGACTTCAAGGTCTTCGCCGGCCCGGCCAACGATCCCAAGGGTCGTGTCGCCGCCCTGCGCGTGCCGAAGGGCAATGAGCTGTCGCGCGGCAAGATCGACGAATACACCAAGTTCGTGGGCATCTACGGCGCGCGCGGTCTGGCCTACATCAAGGTCAACGACACCAGCAAGATCAACAACGGCGTCGACGGCAAGGAATCGGGCCTGCAATCCCCGATCATCAAGAACATCAGCGATGCCGCGCTGCAGGAAATCATCACCCGCACCGGCGCACAGAACGGCGACCTGATCTTCTTCGGCGCCGACAAGGCCAAGGTGGTCAACGACGCCCTGGGCGCGCTGCGCGTCCGTCTGGGTCACGACCTGAACCTGCTGACCTGCGAATGGGCGCCGCTGTGGGTGGTCGACTTCCCGATGTTCGAGGAAACCGACGACGGCAAGTGGACCTCCGTGCACCACCCGTTCACCATGCCGCACGGCAGCGTGGAAGACCTGAAGGCCAACCCCGGCTCCGCCACCTCGGTCGCCTATGACATGGTGCTGAACGGTACGGAAATCGGCGGTGGCTCGCTGCGCATCTATAACCTCGACATGCAAAAGGCCGTATTTGAAGCCCTGGGCATTGGTGAAGAGGAAGCCCAGGAGAAGTTCAGCTTTCTGCTGGACGCGCTGAAGTACGGCGCGCCTCCCCACGGCGGCCTGGCCTTCGGCCTTGACCGTCTGGTGATGCTGATGACCGGCGCGACTTCCATCCGCGACGTCATCGCCTTCCCCAAGACCAAGAGCGCCGAATGCCTGATGACCCAGGCTCCCGCGCCTGTCGAGCAGAAGCAGTTGCGTGAACTGGGCATCCGCCTGCGTGAAAAGGCAGCGGACCAACCGCAAGCCTGATTCTCCACCCCCTCTCCCGCAGGAGAGGGGGTTCCCGTCACAAACCCTTTAAGGAGACTGTCATGGCCGGTCATTCCAAATGGGCCAACATCAAGCACCGCAAGGACCGCCAGGACGCCAAGCGCGGCAAGATCTTCACCAAGTACATCCGCGAAATCACCGTTGCCTCCCGGCTGGGCGGTCCTTCCGAAGCGGATAACCCCCGCCTGCGCGCCATAGTCGCCAAGGCGCTGACTTCCAATCTCAGCCGCGACATCATCAACCGCGCCATCCAGCGCGGCGCGGGCGGCGGCGATAACGAGAATGTGCAGGAAAATACCTATGAGGGCTATGGCGTCAAC
>DASUIL010000271.1:0-10930 GCA_036273075.1 Fluviicoccus sp.
CGAGGCCTACCCGCACGTGCCGATCGTCATGGGCGGCATCGAGGCCAGCCTGCGCCGCATCGCCCACTATGACTACTGGCAGGACAAGGTGCGCCGTTCGCTGCTGCTGGACGCCAAGGCCGACATCCTGGTCTACGGCAATGCCGAGCGCGCCATTGTCGAGGTGGCGCACCGGCTGGCCAAGGGTGAGAACATCCGCGACATCACCGACCTGCGCGGCACCGCCTTCCTGCGCCGCGACACGCCCGAGGGCTGGTTTGAGCTGGAGTCGACCGATGTCGACCATCCCGGCCGCGTCGATCCGATTATCAATCCGTATGTGAATACGCAGGACACCGAATCCTGCGAGGTGGAAAAGCAGAAGGCCGACGCCTCGCCGGTGACTGTGGACGGTGTCCAGATCGTGACGCTGCGCCCCGGCAACGCCATGAAGCACCGCCTGCCGCCGCGCGACAAGACCGTGATCCGCCTGCCGTCCTTCGAACAGGTGCGCAGTGATCCGGTCTATTACGCCCACGCCAACCGCGTGCTGCACCTGGAGACCAATCCCGGCAACGCCCGCGCGCTGGTGCAGCGCCACGGCGACCAGGAAGTGTGGATCAACCCGCCGCCCATTCCGCTGACCACCGAGGAAATGGACTACGTCTTCGACCTGCCGTATGCGCGGGTGCCGCACCCGGCCTATGGCGACGCGCGCATTCCCGCCTACGAGATGATCCGCTTCTCGGTGAACATCATGCGCGGCTGCTTTGGCGGCTGCACCTTCTGCTCCATCACCGAGCATGAAGGCCGCATCATCCAGAACCGCTCCGAAGATTCGATCATCCGCGAGATCGAGCAGATGCGCAGCGTGCCCGGATTTACCGGCATCGTCTCCGATCTGGGCGGTCCGACCGCCAACATGTACCGGCTGGCCTGCAAGTCGCCGAAGATCGAGGCCGCCTGCCGCAAGCCGTCCTGCGTCTACCCGGACATCTGCGAAAACCTTGGCACCGACCACTCGCATCTGGTGGAACTGTACCGCCGCGCCCGCAAGCTGCCGGGCGTGAAGAAGATCCTGATCGGCTCCGGCCTGCGCTACGACCTGGCGGTGCGTTCGCCGGAATACGTGCGCGAGCTGGTGACGCACCATGTCGGCGGCTACCTGAAGATTGCCCCGGAGCACACCGAAGGCGGTCCGCTGTCGAAGATGATGAAGCCCGGCATCGGCGCTTACGACCGCTTCAAGCAGATGTTCGACCGTTTCTCCAAGGAAGCGGGCAAGGAACAGTACCTGATTCCCTACTTCATCGCCGCGCATCCCGGCACCACCGATTTCGACATGATGAACCTGGCGGTCTGGCTGAAGAAGAACGGCTTCCGTGCGGATCAGGTGCAAACCTTCTATCCCTCGCCGATGGCCAGCGCCACCGCCATGTACCATTCCGGCAAGAATCCGCTGCGCAAGGTGACGCGCGACAGCGAGTCGGTGGATATCGTCAAGGGTGACCGCCGCCGCCGCTTGCACAAGGCCTTCTTGCGCTACCACGATCCCAACAACTGGCCGCTGCTGCGCGAGGCGCTGAAGGCGATGGGCCGCGCCGACCTGATCGGCAACGGCAAGCATCACCTGATCCCCACCTACCAGCCCGCCACGGACGGGACCTACCAGACGGCGCGCAAGAAGAATTCGTCGGTGGAGCAGGGCAAGTCGCAGAAGGTGACGGCGAAGAAGGGCCGCGTGCTGACCCAGCACACCGGCCTGCCGCCGCGCGAGACCGGCGCGGGCAAGGCCACGCCCGCCGTTCCGAAACGGCCCGTAAAGAAACGCACCAGCCGCTAGGCGGCCGACGAGGGCGCGTTAATCGCGCCCTTTTTGTACGTGTAATCGGCCGGTTAAAAACGTAGCGCTTTTGTTCTGTACAGCTTGAGGCCTGCCCGCTTTTCGTTATAGTCCGTTCATCTCCATGGGGAGTAGCTTCCCTGGCGCGACATCGTCAATACGTTGCCTTTCGGCAGCCGGTGTCGCCGCAGCCTGATCCCTCACGCTGCAAGCAAGACCGTGGATGGCGTTTGCCATCGGTCCTGCTTGTCATTCCTGACCTTTCCGGTGGCATTCCTTTTCAACATTGAACAGGGGATTACCATAATGGAAACCATTGCCACGCCTTTATTGTGGGGCGTATTTGCACTGAGCATCGTTGTCGCGCTGTGGGTGGACTTTGCCGGGCTGAAAAGTCGCGGCAAGGACGGCGTGACCTTTCGCAGCGCCTTGAACTGGTCGCTGGTCTGGTTCACGCTGGCGCTGGCCTTCGGCGGCCTGCTGTGGTGGGAGTTGTCCGGCACGCTGGGCCGGGAACTGGCCAACGAGCGCACGCTGGAATACTTCACCGGTTACCTGGTCGAAAAGTCGCTGGCGGTCGATAACGTCTTTGTCTTCCTGCTGATCTTCAGTTATTTCGCGCTGCCGGTGCACTTGCAGCGCCGGGTGCTGCTGTACGGGGTGCTGGGCGCCATCATCCTGCGCGCCATCATGATCTTCATCGGCGGCTGGCTGATCAGCGAATTCCACTGGATCCTCTATGTCTTCGGCGCGTTCCTGGTGCTGACCGGCTACAAGATGTGGCAGGCGGCGCATGAGGAGCCGTCGCTGGAGGACAATGCCCTGCTGAAGTGGCTGAAGAACCATATCCCGATGTCGAAGGACTATGACGGCGAGAAGTTCATCACTTGGGAAAACGGCAAGCGCGTGGCGACGCCGTTGCTGCTGGTGCTGATCTTCGTGGAACTGAGTGATGTGATGTTTGCCGTGGACAGCATCCCGGCCATCTTCGCCATCACCAGCGATCCCTTCATCGTGCTGACGTCGAACATCTACGCCATCATGGGCCTGCGCGCCATGTACTTCATGCTGGCGGGCGTGGCTGACCGCTTCAGCCTGCTGAACTACGGACTGGCGGTGATCCTGGTGTTCATCGGCACGAAGATGCTGCTGATTGATGTGGTGAAGGTGCCGGCGCTGATCTCGCTCTCGGTGATCATCAGCATCCTGGCCATCACGGTATATCTGAGTCTGCGCAAGACGCGGAAATCCGTCGAGTCTTAAGGCGGGTCTTTCAAGGGGCGCACAGGGTGCGCCCCTTGTCATTTGAACAAGCGCACCACCGAACTCAGATCTTCCAGCCCCGCCCCTTTCCCCGCATGCAGCCTCAGCAGCTGCGACGCCAGCGCCGATACCGGCGCGCCGCTCTGATGTTCCTTCGCCAGCGCCACCGCGTTATCCAGATCCTTCAGCAGCGTATTCACCTTCCATTGCACCGGCTCGAAGCTGTCCGTCGCCATGCGCGGTGCGAGAATCTGCAAGGGCAGCGAGTCGGCAAAGCCGCCCGCCAGCGCCGGGGCCAGTTGCGCGGCGTCCACCCCGGCCTTCGCTGCCAGCGCCACGGTTTCCGCGATCAGCACGGCGTTGCTGGCGACAATCATCTGGTTGCAGATCTTGGTGATCTGACCGCTGCCGGACGGGCCCATGTGCGTCAGCCGTTGCGACAGGTGCGCGGCGATGGGGCGCAACCGCTCTACGGCTTCCGTTTCCCCGCCCGCCATCACGATCAGCTTGCCGCTTTCCGCGCCGCCGATGCCCCCGGATACCGGCGCGTCCACCCAGTGGATGTTGCGCGCGGCCAGGCTGTCGGCGAAGTCGCGGGTGGCGTCGGGAGTGATGCTGGAAAAGTCGACCAGCAACTGGCCTTGACGCAGATGGTCGGAGAGTCCGTCCTCGCCGAATACCACGGCTTCGACGGCGGCGGTATCGGACAGGCACAGCAGCAGCACATCGCACTGTTCGGCCATCTCGGCGAGGCTGGCGGCGGGCACGGCCCCCAGCGCGGCCAGCGGCGCGCATTTCTCCGGGGAACGGTTCCACAATCGCACCGGATAGCCGGCGGCCAGCAGGCGGGTGGTCATGCGGCTGCCCATCAGGCCGATGCCGATAAATCCCAGACGTTCCATACGTTGCTCCGGTGCGGGTTGAGCGGCGATTCTACCTGCCTTGCAGCGGTCATCACAAAGGGCGATGATGAAAGGATAAGCCTTGTATTCCTGAGGATCGACATGCTGAAAAAATGGCTGGGCCTGACCGCGCCGGAGGCTTCCCTGTACAGCGCGCCTTTACCGGCGCACGAGGGCGGGCTGGAGATGACCTATCTCGGCACATCCGGCTTTGTGCTGAAGACGCCGCAACGCACCGTGGTGCTGGACCCCTATCTCAGCCGCGCCAACATCCTGGATACGCTGATCAAGCCGCTCCATGTGCAGCCGGGCTTGATCCGCAAGCATATTCCCCATGCCGATGACGTGCTGATCGGGCATGCCCATTACGACCACATCCTGGATGCGCCCGCGCTGTGCAAGCTGACCGGGGCGCGGCTGATCGGGTCGGTGGCGACCTGCAATGTCGGGCGGGCGGCGGGATTGCCGGAGTCGCAGTTGGTGGAAACGCACGGGCGCGAGGACATCCCCTGTGGCGAGTGGACGGTACGCGGCTTGCCGTCGATCCACGGCAAGGCGATTTTCGGGCGGGTTCCACTGCCGGGCGACATGCTGACGCCACCGCCGTGGCCGCCGCGCTTTCATCAGCTGAAGCACGGGCAGGTGCTGAACTGGCTGGTGGATACCGGCTCGCTGAAGGTGGTGCATATCGATTCGGCGGAATTCATTCCGGCGGAGTTGCAGGGCATTCAGGCGGATGTGGTCTGCCTGTGCGCGATCGGGCGCAAGCACCGGCCGGATTACGTCAGGGACGTGGTGGCGCTGCTGAAGCCGAAGTGGATTGTTCCGTGCCATTGGGACACGATGTTTACGCCGTTTGAGGCCCAGCCGGAGCAGATTCCGGGGGTGGATCTGGCGGGGATGGTGAGGGAGATTGAGGCGGAGGGGGTGACGGCGGTGGTGATGCCGATGCGGGGGAAACAGGTCTTTTCGCGCTGATGGCGAAGGCCAACCGCCTGCCGCGGGCGTGACTTTTGTCTTGGCAAAAGTCACCAAAACCGCGTCCTTCGCCATTAACTCGCGCACCTTCCGGCCCCTGTGGCTCCTTCTGCTATTCCTTCTCTGCGTTGGCTTTCCTGTGGCTCGGACAAATGGCTGCGGACCCCTCAATCAAACTGCCTCTCCACATACCCCAGTTCCGGCTGCTTCGCGCGTTTCCCCGCAATCCGGAAATTCTTGCCCAGCAGGAGGCGGCGTTGCCATTTCTTTTCCAGCGCGAGGGTTTCGGCGTCGCTTTCGCTGACCATGGCGTTAAGGACGCGTTTGGCGGCAACGACGGCGTCAGGGGAGCGGGTGCCGATTTCGGCGGCGAGGTCGAGGGCTTTGCCCATCGGGTCGTCGCTGGTGTGGCTGATCAGGCCGATGTTCTTGGCGTCGATGCCGTTGATGATGCGGGCGGTCATGGTCAGCTCCTTGGCCATGTCCAGGCCGATCAGGCCGCGCAGGGTGACGCTGGCGGCCATGTCGGGCACCAGGCCCCAGCGGGCTTCCATGATGGCCAGTTGCGCGTCGGGGGTGGCGATGCGGAAGTCGGCGCCGAGGGCGAGTTGCATGCCCGCGCCGAAGCAGTGGCCGTGGATGACCGCAATGACCGGCACCGGCAGGTCGCGCCAGACCAGGAAGACGCGCTGGAAGAGGTTGGGTCCGGGACGGCTCAGTTCCCACATCGCGGTCAGGGAATTCTTGGGGCTTTGCAGGTCGTTCAGGTCGATGCCGGCGCTGAAGCTGGTGCCTTCGCCGGTCAGCAGCACGGCGCGGACGTCGCGCTGTTCCTTCAGTTCCTCGCCCACGCGCAGCAGTTCGCGCAGCAGGGCGAAGCTCATGGCGTTGCGCTTGTCGGGGCGGTTGAGGCGGACTTCCACCACGTGGCCGGGGTGGGTGATGATCTGGACGAGGTCGGTCATGGCTGTCTCGCGGGGGTGAACGGGAAGTGGGCTGAGATTGCACCGATTCGCGCGGGCTGACAATGCGCCTGACCGGGCGGTCACGGTCACGGCGGTCAATGCGCCATGAAAAACGGACGCCGAAGCGTCCGTTTTTCATGGCAGACGGTGGTTAGCCGCCAATCTTCTTGTACTTGATCCGGTGCGGCCCCGCGTCCTTGCCCAGCTTGGAACGCCGCCAGGCTTCGAACTCGGTGTAGTTGCCGTCGAACCATTCCACTTCATCGCCTTCAAAGGCCAGGATGTGGGTGGCTATCCGGTCAAGGAACCAGCGGTCGTGGCTGACGCACATGACCACGCCGGGGAAGGTGAGGATGGCGTCTTCCAGGGCGCGCAGGGTTTCCACGTCCAGGTCGTTGGACGGTTCGTCGAGCAGGATGACGTTGGCGCCGGCCTGCAGGATCTTCGCCAGCTGCAAACGGTTGCGCTCACCGCCGGACAGTTCGCCGACGCGCTTCTGCTGGTCGCTGCCCTTGAAGTTGAAGCGGCCGATGTAGGCGCGCGACGGCATTTCAAAGTCGCCGACCTTGAGGATGTCGAGGCCGCCGGACACTTCTTCCCAGACGGTCTTGTTGTTGTCGAGGTTGTCGCGGATCTGGCCGATGTAGGCGATCTTGACGGTGTCGCCGACGACAACTTCGCCGGTATCGGGCTTCTGTTCGCCGGTGATCATGCGGAACAGCGTGGTCTTGCCCGCGCCGTTCGGGCCGACGATACCGACGATGGCGCCCTTGGGCACGGTGAAGCTGACGTTTTCGTACAGCAGGCGGTCTTCAAAGCCCTTGCTGATGCCGCGCACGTCCACCACCAGATCGCCCAGACGCGGTCCGGGCGGAATGTACAGTTCCTGGGTTTCGTTGCGCTTCTGGAATTCCTTGCTGGACAGCTCTTCATAGGCCGCCAGACGCGCCTTGCTCTTGGCCTGGCGCGCCTTCGGGTTCTGCTGCACCCATTCGGTTTCGCGCTTCAGCGCCTTGTAGTGGGCTTCTTCCTGCTTCTCTTCCTGTTCCAGGCGGGCGGTCTTCTGCTTCAGCCAGGAGGAGTAGTTGCCTTCATAGGGGATGCCGTAGCCGCGGTCGAGTTCCAGGATCCAGTCCGCCACGTTGTCGAGGAAGTAGCGGTCGTGGGTGATGGCGACGATGGTGCCGGGGAAATCCTTCAGGAAGCGTTCCAGCCAGGACACCGATTCGGCGTCCAGGTGGTTGGTCGGTTCGTCCAGCAGCAGCATGTCGGGCTTGGACAGCAGCAGGCGGCACAGGGCGACGCGGCGGCGCTCACCGCCGGACAGCTTGGTGACGTCGGCATCCCATTCCGGCAGGCGCAGCGCATCGGCGGCCTGTTCCAGCTGGTTGTCGAGGTTGTGGGCGTCCCAGGCCTGGATGATGCCTTCCAGCTTTTCCTGTTCGGCGGCCAGCTTGTCGAAGTCGGCGTCTTCCATGGCGTATTCGGCAAACACTTCGTCCAGGCGCTTCAGGGCGTCCAGCGCTTCGCGCACGCCGTCTTCCACGTTGCCGCGCACGTCCTTGTTGGGATCGAGTTGCGGCTCCTGTTCCAGATAGCCGATCTTGATGCCGGTCTGGGCGCGGGCTTCACCCTGGAAGTCCTTGTCGACGCCGGCCATGATGCGCAGCAGCGTCGATTTGCCCGCGCCGTTCAGGCCGAGCACGCCGATCTTGGCGCCGGGGAAGAAGGAAAGGGAGATGTCCTTGAGGATTTCACGTTTCGGCGGCACGAGCTTGGAAACGCGGTTCATCGTGTAGATGTATTGCGCCATGGGGAATACGACCTGTGGTGGTGCTGTAAAAATGGCGCACAGTATACTCCTAACCGTTGCCGATCCGCAGTTTTCCGACGGGGATTCCCGGTGTTTGTGACATGTTTGCTTACAGTCGGACGGTATCAACGGGTTAACTTCCCGTCTGTCAATCCGGTAGTTTCAGGGCAGACGAACGAAAAAGTGACGAATTCCCGATGAATTTCCACCGGATGACACCCCGATTCGCCGTGCTGCTGCTGACGGTCCTGACCCTGTTCGGCTGCACCACCACCCGCGCCAGCATGCCGCGCGCGCCGCTGTCGCACATCTCGGGCGAGGACATGCTGGTTTCAGCCTACAGCCTGATGGGCACGCCCTATACTCCCGGTGGCAGTACCCCGGCGGAAGGCTTCGATTGCAGCGGCTTCGTGCGCTACGTGCTGCTGGAGAACGGCCTGTCGCTGCCGGAGCGTTCCTCTGACGAGATGTACCGCGCCGGCTGGCAGCCGGTTTCCCGCGAGGCGCTGAAGCCGGGCGACCTGGTGTTCTTCCAGATCGGGCGGCAGTCGCGGGTCAATCATGTGGGCATTTATGTCGGTGACGGCCAGTTCATCCACGCCCCGGCGCGCGGTGGCGCGGTGCGGGTGGAAAACCTGTCGCTGCCCTACTGGCAGGCAGCATGGAGCGGCGCGCGTCGTGTCGCGTCCGGAGGCTGAGGGCTAATCGATTTTTTCGCGGCAATCGGGGTTGGCTACCTGATACTGCCTCGCCAGGTCGGCCTGGACGCCGCTACGCCGCAGCCGGTCCAGAACCTTCCTCACATTCGCGAACAGCACCGTGGCGTTGTCGGCCTGCCGGGACACCGCAAGCCGGTACGACTTGCTCATCCCGCCCAGTTCCACGCAACCCAGCGGCGCGGACTTGTACAATCCCATCGCCTTGCCGCGCTCCATCACAGACGCCTCGATCAGCAGGAAGTCGCATTCCTTGCGCTGCAGCTTGTTCAGCGCGTCCTGGATGGAGTCGGCGCGTTGCAGCGTCAATTGCGCGGGCAGGTTGCCGTAGTTGTAGTCCTTGACGCCGCAGGTCTTCCAGCCTTTCAGATCAGCCATTTGCCGGATCGGTGCGCTGCGCGGGAAGCGGGTTTGCGCGTACATCAGCGTGTAGTGCAGCTTGTAGATCGGGTCGGTGAAATAGAGGTATTCCTCGCGCTCGGGGGTGGCGCTGATGTCCCAGATCATGTCGCAGCGTTCGTCGGCGGCGTTGACGCGGGCGCGGCGGTGGACTTCCGCCCACGGCAGCCTGGCAATGGTGAACGGCTGCCCCAGGGATTGCAGCGCGGTGGAGGCCAGGTCGACCGTGAAGCCCTTGAGCGCGGGCGGCGCACCGGTCGCGGTTTCCTGGAGAAAGGAGTAGGGGGGCCAGGGATTCTCGTCGATGCAGACATGCAACGGCGATTCGGCGGCACGCGCCGCCAGCGTCGCGGTCAGCAGGACGGCGGCGGGCAGGGCGGCAAATCGTCGGATCGGGCGCATGACAGGAGTCCTGTCGAATTCATGCAGAAAGTATAGGCCTTTGCATGGCCTGATGTGACGGCTTTTTCCCGAATGGCGCGAGTTGTCGGTGCCAAGGGTGAAAACGCGCTCGCAGATGCGTTTCATCATGGTAAAATGTGCGCCTTCTGTTCGCCAGCCCCGTCGTGAGAGCCTTCATGTTCAGTAATACCCCCCTTTCGCAGTTCGATCCGCAGCTTGCCCAGGCCATCGCCAACGAAGACGCCCGTCAGGAAGCGCACATCGAGTTGATCGCCTCTGAAAACTACTGCTCGCCGATGGTGATGGCGGCGCAGGGTTCGAAGCTGACCAACAAGTATGCGGAAGGCTATCCCGGCAAGCGCTACTACGGCGGTTGCGAATTCGCGGATGTGGTGGAAACGCTGGCCATCGAGCGCGCCAAGGAACTGTTCGGCGCCGACTACGCCAACGTGCAGCCGCACTCCGGCTCGCAAGCCAACGGCGCCGTGTTCCTGGCGCTGTTGAACGCCGGCGACACCGTGCTGGGCATGAGCCTGGCCCACGGCGGCCACCTGACCCACGGCGCCAAGGTCAACTTCTCCGGCAAGACCTACAACGCCATCCAGTACGGCCTGAACCCGGTCACCGGTGAAGTGGATTACGACGAAGTCGAGCGCCTGGCGGTCGAGAACAAGCCGAAGATGATCATCGCCGGTTTCTCCGCCTATTCCCGCGTGCTGGACTGGAACCGTTTCCGCGAGATCGCCGACAAGGTGGGCGCGTACCTGATGGTCGACATGGCGCATGTGGCCGGTCTGGTCGCCGCCGGTGTCTACCCCAACCCGGTGCAGATCGCCGATGTCACCACCACCACCACCCACAAGACCCTGCGCGGTCCCCGTTCCGGCCTGATCCTGGCGCGCAAGAACGAGGAAATCGAGAAGAAGCTGAACTCCGCTGTCTTCCCCGGCAACCAGGGCGGCCCGCTGATGCACGTCATCGCCGCCAAGGCCGTTTGCTTCCTCGAAGCCATGCAGCCCGGTTTCAAGGACTACCAGAAGCAGGTCGTGACCAACGCCCGCACCATGGCCGCCGTGTTCATGAATCGCGGCTATGACGTGGTCTCCGAAGGCACTGACAACCACTTGTTCCTGGTGTCGCTGATCGGCCGTGAAATCACCGGCAAGGATGCGGACGCCGCGCTGGGCAAGGCCGGCATCACCGTCAACAAGAACGCCGTGCCGAACGATCCGCGTTCGCCGTTCGTCACCTCCGGCATCCGTATCGGTACTCCGGCTGTCACCACCCGCGGCTTCGGCGAGGCGGAAGTGGCGCAACTGGCGCACTGGATGTGCGACATCCTTGACGCCCATACCGATGAGGCTGTCATCGAGCGCGTGGCCAAGCAAGTGCACACCATTTGCCAGCAATTCCCGGTCTACCCGGCCTGATTGGCGGGCAGAATGTGGTAAAAGAAAAGGCGCACTCCGGTGCGCCTTTTTTCATGCATTCAGGGCGGAAGCGGCGAGATGACCAAGCACCAGCTGTCGGGGATCTACCGTCGCGAAGGCGAGTGGACGCTGATCGAGATCAAGCTCAGCGAGACCAACCAGTTGTTTAACTCGATGGATCCGTCGCCGTTCCGCGAGCGCGACCTGGATCCCGATGCGGCGGCCTACATCATGGCGGCG
>DASUIL010000272.1:0-3937 GCA_036273075.1 Fluviicoccus sp.
TCCGGTATGTTCAGGCGTTGGGAAAGGCAAGGTTTTGTTAAACTAGCGGAAAGTTCAGGGAATACAGCTCATGCTCTGGTTGAAAGCACTGCATATCATTGCGGTAATCTGTTGGTTTGCCGGTCTTTTTTACCTGCCGCGCCTGTTTGTCTATCACACCATGAGCCATGACAACATCAGCACCGACCGCTTCAAGATCATGGAGCGCAAGCTGTATCGCGGCATCATGTGGCCGTCGCTGGTCATGACCATGGTCTTTGGCGGCTGGATGATCGCGCTGGTGCCGGAATACCTGAAGAACGGCTGGCTGCACGCCAAGCTGGCGCTGGTGGTCCTGCTGGTTGTTTACCACCTGATGTGCGGTCATTACCTGAAGCAGTTGCGGGACGACAAGAACACGCATAGCCATAAATTCTACCGGGTGTTCAATGAATTGCCGGTGCTGCTGCTGCTGGCGATTGTCATTCTGGTCGTCGTCAAACCATTCTGATTTTTTGAAATGGAAGTTCCCCAATGAGACCCGTCGTCCTCTGTTTCAGCGGTCTTGACCCCTCCGGCGGCGCGGGCCTGCAGGCGGATATCGAAGCCGTCGCGGCGCAAGGCGCGCATGCCTCGGTCGTTTGCACCGCCCTGACCATCCAGGATACCCGCCGGGTGTACGGCTTTCAGGCTATCGATCCCGCCTTCCTGCGCCAGCAGGCCGACATGGTGCTGGCCGACCTGCCGGTGCGGGCCATCAAGTGCGGCATGCTGGCCAATCCCGAGGTGGTGGCGATGGTGCGCGACATCTGCGCCGACCATCCGCACATTCCGCTGGTGTTGGACCCGGTGCTGGCCGCCAACAGTGGCGGCTCGCTAGCCGATCCGCGCATGGTAACGGAACTGGCCTCGCTGTTTGCCCACGCCACTGTGATCACGCCCAATTCCCTGGAAACGCGCTGGCTGGCCGCGCGGGACAACCTCGACGAGGCTCTGGCCCACTTGCATGAGTTGGGCGCCAAGGCTGTGTTGCTGAAGGGCGGCCACGAGCCGGGGCCGATGATCCGTAATGTCCTTTCCGTGGACGGGAAAACCGTTCAGACCAGCCAGTGGCCGCGCCTGCCGCACGAATACCACGGTTCCGGCTGCACGCTGGCCTCCGCCATAGCTGGTGGTCTGGCGCGCGGGCTGACGCTGCCAGTGGCGATCACTCGGGCGGAAGTCTGGCTGCAATCAACCCTGGCCGACGCCGACCTGCCCCACGCCGACGGTCAGGCCATTCCCAGGCGCATCCGGAGCGATTTCCCGTGAAAATGCCGCGCGGCCTTTATGTCATTACCGATAACAGCCTCGGTGACCTGTTGCCTGCAGCGGTGGAAGCCGCGCTCGAGGGCGGAGCCGCCATTGTGCAATACCGCGACAAGTCCGGCGATCATGACCGGCGGCTGAGTGAAGCGCACAGTCTGCTGACCTTGTGCCGCCGCTATCACCGCCCGCTGCTGATCAATGACGATGTCGACCTGGCGCTGGCCATCGGCGCGGATGGCGTCCATCTCGGCCGTACCGACGGCTCACTGGCGGCGGCGCGGGAACGGCTGGGGCCGGACGCCATCCTTGGCGCCACCTGCCACGACTCGCTGGGCTTTGCCGCCGAAGCCGTCCAGAGCGGCGCCGACTATCTGGCCTTCGGCGCCATGTATCCTTCCGCCACCAAGCCCGGCGCGCGCCGCGCCGACCCCGCCATCCTCGGACTGGCGAAAGTGCGTTTCGGGCTGCCGGTAGTGGCCATCGGCGGCATTAACACCGATAATGCCCCGGAATTGCTGGCCGCCGGGGCCGATTGCCTCGCCGTCATCCACGATATTTTCGGTCGTCCCCTGCCTGAAATCCGCGCGCGGGCCGCCGTCTACCAACAGCTTTTTGACTGAGTGCACACCATGAGCCGTAACCAGGAACTTTTCACCGCCGCCTGCAAGCATATTCCCGGCGGCGTGAATTCCCCCGTCCGCGCCTTCAAGGGCGTCGGCGGCACCCCCATCTTCTTCAACAAGGGCAAGGGGGCCTATCTCTGGGATGCGGACGGCAAGCAGTACATTGACTACGTGGGCTCGTGGGGACCGATGATCCTCGGCCACGCCCATCCCGACATCATCAAGGCCGTGCAGCTGGCCGCCGAGAACGGCCTCAGCTTCGGCGCGCCCACCGAAACCGAAATCACCATGGCCGACCGCGTCTGCGAAATCCTGCCGTCGATGGACATGGTGCGCATGGTCAGTTCCGGCACCGAAGCCACCATGAGCGCCATCCGCCTGGCGCGGGGCTTTACCGGCCGCGACAAGCTGGTCAAGTTCGAAGGCTGCTACCACGGTCACGCCGACTCGCTGCTGGTCAAGGCCGGCTCCGGCATGCTGACCCTGGGGGTACCAACCTCGCCGGGCGTTCCTGCCGATCTCGCCAAGCACACCCTCACCCTGCCCTACAATGACCATGAAGCGCTGATGAAGCTGTTCGGCGAGCTGGGTGAAGAAATCGCCTGTGTCATCGTCGAGCCGGTGGCGGGCAACATGAACCTGATCGCGCCCACGCCCGAATTCCTGCACGCCATGCGCGACCTGTGCACGCGCTACGGCGCAGTGCTGATCTTTGATGAAGTGATGACCGGCTTCCGCGTTGCGCTGGGCGGCGCGCAGGCCTACTACGGCATCACCCCCGACCTGACGACGCTGGGCAAGATCATCGGCGCGGGCCTGCCGGTCGGCGCCTTCGGCGGCAAGCGCGAAATCATGGAATGCATCGCACCGCTGGGCCCGGTTTATCAGGCAGGCACGCTTTCCGGCAATCCGCTGGCGATGAAGGCCGGTCTGGCCATGCTCGACCTGATCAGCGTCCCCGGTTTCTATGACAACCTGACCACCAAACTGGCCACCCTGCTCAGCGGCCTGCAGACGCGCGCCGACGCGGCGGGCATCTCGTTCACCACCGCGCAGGTCGGGGCGATGTTCGGCATTTTCTTCACCGACAAGAAAGTGGTCCGGAGCTACGCCGAAGCCACCAGCTGCAATATCGAGCACTTCAAGCAGTTCTTCCATGCCATGCTGGACGAAGGGGTGTACCTGGCGCCGTCCGCATTCGAGGCCGGTTTCATTTCCAGTACTCACACGGATGCCGACATCCAGAGTACCCTGGACGCTGCTGAACGTGCTTTCGCCCGTCTGGCCCGCTGAGCCGATTGGTGAAGACCGCCTGGTTCCGCCGCCACCCGTTGGGGACAGCCCTGCTGCTGTCCCTGCTGGTGCATTTGGCCATGCTCTGGGACGGGGACCTGGCTGCCTTGACCGAGATGCTGGAACCTGACGATCCCGATCAGGTTCTGGAGCGGAAGAAAGCGAAAGCGGTGCCCAAGGTCAAGCTGGCCGTCAAACCCGCCGCGCGACCGGCCGGTATGCCGGGAAGGCCCATGGTGACGCTCACCTTCGAGGAGCCGCCCAAGCCACCCGCCGCTCCGAAACCCGCCCCTGCGCCCAAACCCGCTCCCAAGGTGGCGGCCAAACCCAAACCGGCCGCCCCGGTTACGGCTCCGGTCAGCACAGAAACCGCTTCAGCCCTCACCACGGCTGTACCCGAAACCGCCCCGGCCGAGGCCCCGACTCCGGCGGCAGTACCGGTGGTGGAAACAACGCCGCCCGCACCCCCCGCGCCCAAATACGAGCCGCCGCCTGCCTTCCCGTCCGAATTGCAGGCCCGTTACCGCGCCTCGGTGGAAGGCATCAAGGTTGATGTGCAGCAGGTATGGCGCATGGAGGGTTATCAGTACGCCATCGAAAACACCAGCTCCTTTGTCGGCATCAAGTTCCGGATGAGCAGCGAAGGCGAGATTTCCCCGGATCGCGGCCTGATACCGGCCAACTACCGCCTGCTGATGAACAAGAAAGTGCTGCGCTTCGCCTCCTTCAACCAC
>DASUIL010000273.1:0-6235 GCA_036273075.1 Fluviicoccus sp.
GAATTGTCGAATAAGATAGCCCCATCGAAACCCACTGATGAGGAACACCCCATGAGCAGCACTCTCGCTACCGTCATTACCGGCGCATCCAGCGGCATCGGCGAATCCCTGGCACGGCAATTGGCCGCCTCGGAACCGCAGGCGCTGGTGCTGGTGGCACGCCGCACCGACAAGCTGGCGTTGCTGGCGCAGGAATTGAAGACGCATCACGGCGTGCGTGTGGAAACGATCGGCCTGGACCTGGAAAAGCCGGGCGCGACCGCGGAACTGTTGCAGGCAGTCGAGGCGCTGGGGCTGGAAATCGACACGCTGATCAACAACGCCGGTTTCGGCATCAACGACGAACTGGCCGACATGCCGCTGGATCGCTTGCAGGGCATGATGCAGCTGAACATGGTGGCGCTGACCGAATTGACCCACGCCGTGCTGCCGGGCATGCGCAGCCGGAAGCAGGGCCGCATCATGAACATCGCCTCGGTCGCGGCCTTCCAGCCCTGCCCGCGTTTCGCGGTTTATGGCGCTACCAAGGCCTATGTGCTGTCGCTGTCGGAAGCGCTGGCGGCGGAAGAAAAGAAGAACGGTATCAAGGTGCTGGCGGTGTGCCCGGGCGCGACCCGTACCGAGTTCCATGATGTGGCCGGGAACCACGGCACGCTGGCCACCAAACTGATGGATACGCCGGATACCGTGGCAAAGACGGCGCTGCGCGCCTGGAAGTGCGGATGTGCGTCGGTGGTGACCGGCGCGCTGAACAAGCCCCTGCCGCTGATCAACCGGGTGCTGCCGCGCTGCGCGATGACCTGGCTGGCGGGGAAGACCGTGGCCCGATGAATCCGGTTTCCGGGGCCGTCACTCGGCGGTCCCGGCTAAAGGACAAGCTCTCCCTCCTCCAGCTCGCGCCTGCCGGCATAGCGGCGTGGAACCACGCGCCACATATAGCTGCCCAACCCTTCGCCCCTTTCAGCCAGTTCCTGCATCAACCGAAGTTTCTCCGGCCCCACACTCTGCTCGGTATACAGGTACAGCCACCGTTTGTTGGTGACGATGGACAAACGCCCCTCAGCCACTTCATACGCCAGAATATCCGACTTCCCGGCTTTGTTTCCGTAAGGCTTCATCTTGAAATCCCCTTTCACAGGCTCCGCACCAAAACCATGCCTTGGCGCGCCATTCATACTAATGGTTCAAGATGACAGGCATTTTATATGCCAACTTATAAATAGAAGTCTTTTGAAATGCCCAGCCGCGATCGCTGGGCCCGGAAATGACAAAGGCCCGCACATGGCGGGCCTTTGAGGGTGTTTGGTGGGTTGTCACAGATTCGAACTGTGGACCTACGGATTAAGAGTCCGCTGCTCTACCAACTGAGCTAACAACCCATTGCATCAAGCGAGGGCGGCATAATACCAACACTTCACGAAGCACACAAGCCCGCCGCGCCTCAAACGCTCACTCTTTGTGCACAACAAACCGGACTCCGCCGCCGGCCCGACGCCATTTACTCACATGACCGCCGCTATCCGACGACAAGCCGGGCCGCGACCTTCCCACACCCGCCAATGCCCTTTAAAATCCGGAGATTATTTCAATATCAGGGACTGAAAACATGCGTCTGAAAACCATTCCCCTGGCTTTGACGCTGGCGGTCTGCCCCCCGCTGCTGGCTGACGAGCTGCTGACGCAGGCCGAAGCCCTGATTGCCGGGCAGAAAGCGGCGGAGGCCGTCAACCTGCTGGCCCCCGTCGAGGACGAACGCGCCGGCGAACCCTCCTTTGACTACCTGATCGGACTGGCCCGCCTCGAAAGCGGCGACCCCAGCCAGGCCATCTTCGCGCTGGAACGCTGCCTGGGCGTGGAGCCGAACAACGGCCCCTGCCGCGTGCAGATCGCCCGCGCCCACCTCGCCGTCGGTGAAACCGCCAACGCCCGCGTGGAGCTGGAAACGATCAAGGCCTCCAGCCCGCCCCCGCAGGTAGAGTCCATGGTCAGCCAGTACCTGGGCTCGGTTTCCACACTGGAAAAACGGCGCAAGGAGCAGTTCAACAGCTACGTGCAACTCAGCCTCGGCCACGACTCCAACACCAACAGCGCCACCAGCCTCAGCCAGGTGGCGCTGCCCGGCTTCAACAATATCCTGTTCGACGTCAACCCGGTTTCCCGCAGTCAGGACAGCCTGCTGTTCCAGGGCCAGTACGCGGCCAGCTATTTCAACCGGCTCTCCCCCACCCTGACCGTGCTGGGCGACGGCAGCCTGCAACTGCGCAGCTATCCCGACAGTAGCGACTACAGTTACGCCTCACTGGACGCCGGCGGCGGCGCGGCGGTTGACCGCGGCAACCACCAGTTCCTGGGCAAGCTGCAACTGCAGACCCTGCAGCTGGGCGGCGACCCCTTCCGCAACCTGACCGGCCTGCTGGGCCAGTATCAATACAACCTCGGCGGAGCCGACCGGCTGGCGACGTGGATGCAATACGGCATGCTGCGCTACCACCAGTCACTGCGCGACGCCAACCGCACCACGCTGGGCGCGGCCTACTCCGGCGCGCTGGACCGGCGCTACAGCCCGGTGTTCTACGCCAGCCTTTACGGCGGCAGTGAACAGACCCGCGACTCCGCCGCCGACGCCGCCTCCAACGACTTCCTGGGGCTGCGCGCCGGCGGCGCGCTGACGTTGACCCCGGCCCTGAAGCTGACCGGCTCCATCAGCCGGGAACAGCGCGAGTACCAGGCCGATTTCCCGAACTTCGGCAAGGCCCGCGACGACGAGGAACTCAGCCTGAACCTCGGCCTGGCCTGGCAGTTCGCCCCCGCCATGTCGCTGCTGCCGAACTACACTTTTACCCGGAACGATTCGAATATCCCGCTGACCGACTATGAACGTCATGTCTTCAGCCTCGATATCCGCTTCGACCTGTAACACGGAGGATTCACCATGCAAGGAACCACCCCGTTGCGCACCTCGCCCCGCCTGCTTGCGTTCATGGTCACCGCCCTGTTTTCCGGGGCGTCGCTGGCCGATGCCGCCGGTCGGGTCAGCTTCGCCACCGGACCGGTGATGGCCGTGGGCCTGGACGGCGTACAACGCGTCCTGACGCGCGGTGATATCGTCAACAGCGGCGAGCGCTTGGAAACCGGACGCGGCCGCCTGCAAATCCGCTTCACCGACGGCAGCTTCCTGTCGCTGCAGCCCAACACCATTTTCCGGCTGGACAGCTACCGCTTCCAGAAGGACAGACCCGAAGACGGCTCGCTGCTGTTCAATTTCGTGCAGGGCGGCATGCGCACCATCACCGGCGCCATCGGCCGCGTGAACCGCGCCCGCTACAAGGTGCGCACGCCGGTCGCCTCGCTGGGTATTCGCGGCACGGGCTACGCCTCTACCTACAATCAGGGCGTGCTGACGCTCAGCGTCGACAAGGGCATCGTCAATGTTGCCAATGAATTCGGCTCTAGCAACGTCAATGCCGGACAAACCTTCCAGGTGCAGCAGGGCGAAGCCCCGCGTCTGGCCCCGGAAGGCGTCAGCGCCGAGGCCCGGGCCCTGCCGCCCGCGCGCGGCGTCACCGTGGCCGCCGAGAATGGCGGCGCGGTCATTCCCGGCACCTCGCCCGCTGATGATGTCGTGGCGGGCAACAACCAGGACTTTGACCAGCTGGTGCTGGCCAACGTCTTGCCCGACTCCACCTATCCGCCGCAAAGCGGCGTGCCGCAGCCGTCCTACACGCTGGGCAGCCGCTTCGTACAGCCCGGCGACACGCTGTTGCTGTCCGGGCTGGGCGCATTCTTCGATCATTCCGAAAGTAGCGGCAGCCGTGGCGGCCTGACCAGCCTGACCCAGACCAACGGCAACATCATTTCCGTACTGTTCAACGCCGGAACCGGCAGTAACGCCCTGCAATTCAACAATGTCACCACGCTGGGGGCGCTCTCCTTCGGCGAGTGGACCAACGGCACCGCCGCCAACGGTGCGCTGGACCGCAGTGACAGCGCCATCTCGCTCAGCGCCGGTCAATATGAACCCTACATCATCGGCATCACCGCCCCGCAATCGCTAGCGCTGGACAGCGCCGGCCAGGGCGTGCGCCTCTCCTACCAACTGGCGGGCGCAACCGTCGCGGGCAGCACCAACGGTGAGTCCGGCACGCTGAAGGCGCTGGCCATCAACGTCACGCTGGCTCCGGTCACGCTGGTGGATGTGGACATGACAGTCGGCATGGCCAACACCGGCGACTATGTCGCCTCCGGCCACGGCATCCGCATCAACAACGCCAACCAGTCGCAAAGTTCCGGCTTCCAGATCACCGGCAACAGCCTGCTGGCCACCGGTCAGGGCTGCTCCACCGGCTGCGCCGTGCGCCTGTCCGGCTTCTTCGCGGGCAGCGATCAGCAAATGGGGGTCGTTTACATCATCAACCGCCTGAACGCGCAAATCAGCGGCGTCGCGGCGATGGACCTTAGCGGCAGCACGCAGCAATCGCTGGTGCTGGCGGATACCGTCTCGCCCACCTACCAGGCGGTATTTGCCAAGACCGGCGGCGTCACCGCCGAAAACGCCATTACCGCCGACTTCAGCGCCAATGGGCAATGGCTGTCCGGCTCCACCGGCAGCGGCACATACGGCCCCACCGGCACCTCGCCCGCCAGCGGCCAGGATGTGGTTCAGGCCGGGGTGCTGTCCTGGGGACAATGGGTGACCGGCGACGCGATGCTGGGAGCCAGTACCGCCGCCACGCTGAACAGCCAGGGCGTGCACTACATGGTCGGCTCGCCCACCACCTCGGGCCAGATGCCCACCACCGTGCTGAATTACCAGCTGGTGGGCGGCACGCATCCGTCGCTGGCCGACGCCAACGGCTCGCCGGTTTCCTCCGGTGCGTTGACCTCCGGTTCGCTGAAGCTGGATTACGGCTTGGGCAAGGCGACGGTGGATTTGGGGATGGCGTTCGTCTCCGGCGGGCAGACCTCGTCGGTGCAACTGAGCGGCCAGAACGGCCTGTTGTCCGCCGGGAACATTTCGTTCAGCAATCTGGGTGTGACGGTGGGGGTCGGGGCGAATTCGCCGGTGGCCTGTACCTCATGTTCGGGCTCGGCCAGCGGTTTTGTGGCGGGGACGGCGGGGGAAATGGCGGGGCTGGGTTATGGCGTGAACGGGGTGTCGCTGCCGGGCGTCAGCGGCGGGTCGATTACCGGGGTGGCGGGATTCGGGAATCCGACGGCGAATTAAATTGCCGCAGGAACAATAAAGCCGCGTAAGCGGCTTTATTGTTTGCAACATCAAACCAAACGCTTTCTTCACATCAATAATGCGCCCTACGCCAACTGCCTCCGGCAAACAACGTAGGGCGCAATGGAATTGAGCCGCATTTATCAATCCGGAGCACATACCGCATCTTCCCGTCCACCACCCCAATCCAGCGAATATAATCCATCGCTTACAAGATGCCGGAATGTCGAGTAAGGCCAATCTCTTACCCGCTCAACATAACCATGTTTAACCGGGTTGATATGAATATAATCCATATGCGCCCTGAAATCGTCTTCATCCCGGATCATATGTTCCCAATACCGGCGTTGCCAGATACCCCGCTCTCCCCGTCGTTGCCGGGCTTCGTTACGGCGTTCGGTACAAGGCAAGGCACGGGAGAATCCGCCTTTGATAAGCCTCCAGCGGGTGGCGTAATCCGCATCCTGTGACGGCAACTCCAGCAGACAGTGGATATGCTCCGGCAGCACGACCCAACCATGAATGGTGAAAGGATGGCGTTCACGCACCTGTTTGACGCTTTGACGAAGCAGGTCAATGTGCCGGATCAACAGGTCGTTTTGGTGTCTTTGCAGCAGGTTTACGGTGAAAAAGAAGGTGCCGCCGGGGTGCCAGGCGCGGCGATAATCAGGCATGTTTCTTCCTTGATGCATGCGTTGGTAAGGGGATTGTGCCCGTATTATAAATCCGGCGCAATTTTATTGCGCCCTACGCTGGCTGGGATTCGGCGCGGGCGGCAACTCAAGCACGGCAGCCTGTTTAGCGGCTAAGGGTAAAAACAGAACTCCCGGCGAATGCCGGGGGTTTGGATATGCATTTCAATAAATAAATATCACCGCCTCTTACAACAGGTAATATCCAACCCCTCTAAAAATGCATTTATCAGACGCCATCTCGACACTTGTAATCTCATTGATGGCAAATCCCCATCCCTCTCGTGGATTCATTGCGAACAACGCATCCAAGACATTA
>DASUIL010000274.1:0-4650 GCA_036273075.1 Fluviicoccus sp.
CTGTACGGCCTGCCCGCCAGTCCCCGGTTGCGTGAGGGGCTACAGGCGTCCCGCGAGGCCATGCAGGCGGCGGCGGCGGAAACCGGCGGCAGCACCTGGGCGCTGCACCCGCTGGTCTGGCCGCTGACCTGGCGGCTGGCGCTGCCCCTGTTGAAGCGCGTCTTCCCCTTCGACCTGCAGGTGTACCTGCGCTTCCATTATTCCAAGGTGGGCGTGCAGACGCGGTTGATGCTGGACAGCTATATCGAACTGGGCGCGGCGCGGCGGCTGCCGGTGTCGTCGCTGCAGACCTTGCGGTTGTCGCTGCCGGAACCGGCGGGAGTGTGATCATGAAGCTCAAGGTAATCGCCACCCTGCTGCTGGCCATGCTGACGGCCTCCCCGGTGCTGGCGGCGTCGGCCGATGATGACGGCAGTCTCGACGAATTCCAGACCCGCTTCGGCAGCGAATGGCGGCAGATCCGTCACGACGCCAAGCGCAACATCACCACCTGGATGCGGCAGGAAGACGGCAAGACCTTCCGCTCCTTCAAGGTGCAGGCCGAGCTGGAAGGCTCGATGGAAGCGGTGGCGCGGCTGATGCTGGATTTTCCCGGCTATGACAAGTGGTACTGGCAGGTGATGGAATCGAAGCTGCTGAAGCAGGTGTCGCCCACCGAGTACGTGGTCTACGTGGTGCACCGCGCCCCGGCGGGTCTGCCCGAGCGCGATGTGGTGCTGCGCGGGGTGGTGATTCCGCAAAGCCGCAGCCAGAAGGTGCTGACGCTGAAAATCGCCGCCGAGCCGGATTACCTGCCGCCGAAGCCGCCGCGCGTGCGCATGCCCGCGCAGGAAATTACCAGCCGCTTCCAGCCGCTAGGCAACGGCAAGGTGCTGCTGGAAACCGAGGGTTATGTTGATCCGGGCGGCAAGGTGCCGTTGTGGGCGGCCAACTTCGTGCAGCGCAGCGCGCCTTACGCCATCGTGGTGGCGATGCAGCGGCGGCTGAAGTCGGGGGATTACGATCAGGGCAAGCCGTTGCCGTTCCCGGTCTATGACAGCGGCGATTACCGGCAGACGGTCAGCCGCTGAGGGTGGCGCGGCGGAATTCCTGCGGCGTCAGGCCGGTGGTCTGGCGGAACCAGCGCGAGAAGGAACCGGCGCTGCTGAAGCCGAGCCGGGCGGCAATGTCGTCCAGTCCGTCCCGGCTTTGCAGCAACTGCTTGTGCGCCAGCTCCGAGCGCAGCTCATCCAGAATGGCCTGGTAACGGCCGCCTTCCTCCTGCAAGCGCCGGTGCAGGTGGCGGGGACTGAGACCCAGTTCCGCCGCCACCGCCTCGCGCGAGCTGAGGCCGCGCGCCAGCAGTCCGCGCAGGCATTCCTTCACCCGGTCGGCCAGACGCGGCTGCGCGCCCAGTTGCTGCACCAGCATCCGCGCCTGCTGGCGCAGCGTCTCGAAAATGGCGGCATCGCCAAAGGGCAGGGGGCGGTTCAGCGCCTGCGGATCGACCACCAGCGCCGACTGGCGCTGGCCAAAGCGCACCGGACAGGGAAAGGCGCGAGTGTACAGCGGATGGGGAAGGCCTGCTTCAATGGCCGGTGCATGGCGCAGGCGCACGCCCAGCAGCGCTTCGGGGGCCTGACGATGGATCAGCTGCGCGCACAGCGCCAGATACCCTTCCTCGCTATGGCGCGCAAAGACTTCCGAGGATGAACGCACTTCGACCGCCCACAGCGACACGCCCGGCTCGTGGGTTATTGACGGGGCGTGTACGGTGGAAACGAGGCGGCTGAATTCGGTCAGCGCCTGCTGCATGTCGATCAGGGTGGGGCAGCACTGCATCAGGTAGCCCAGCACGCCCATCATGGCGGGATCCATCGCCAGCACCACGCGCAAGGTCACCACCGGGTCGCGCCAGTAATCCAGCGAACAGAGCAGCAGCCGTTCCAGCACGTCCTGGCGCACCCAGCCGTCGGCGGGAGCCAGGTCGGCCTCGCTGACGACCGCCCGCGCCATCAGCGGTTCGCGGCCGACCCCCAGCTTGTGGCCCAGCTGCATGACGTGGCGGATGACGAAAGCGGAAACGACGCCCGGCGCGATGGCGGCGTCCGGCGGAGGCGCGGTTATTGTCATTGCTGGCGGCCCATGTCCCTGAACGCGGCGATTTTAACGTGGAAATCCGCACCGCAAGCAAGATTCCGACAGGCCTGCCGCCGCGTCCGCCCCCGATATCCGAGCAATGGCCGGATTTGTGATGCCGTTCGTCCTTTTTGGTGGTTTGGCGACAGGCGGTACTTAATTAAGATTCGCCTGTCTTGACAAGGGATGATTGGCCCTTGGGACCACAACAAAAACACAGTTCAGGGGAAACACCATGAAACGGATGATGATCGCCGCCGGCATCGCATTGAGCCTTTCCGCCATTCCGGCCCACGCCGCCTCCACGTATGCCCAGACCAAGTACCCGGTGGTGCTGGCCCACGGCATGTTCGGCTGGGACAAGATGCTGGGCGTGATTGATTACTGGTACCAGATTCCCACCGACATGCGCAGCAACGGCGCCAATGTCTTCGTGACGCAGGTCTCGGGTCTGGAAAGTTCGGAAGTGCGCGGCGAACAGCTGCTGAAGCAGACCCAGGACATTCTCGCCATCAGCGGCGCGGTCAAGGTCAACCTGATCGGACACAGCCACGGCGGCCACTCGGTGCGCTATGTGGCGGCGATGATGCCGTCGAAGATTGCCTCCGTGACCACGATGGCCACCCCGGCCAAGGGCGCGCCGATGGCCGACCTGATCGTCAACGGCGGTAAGGCGGGCGCGATTGGCGCGCAAGTGTTGCAGGCGGCGGGCACCATCCTCAACTACCTGACCGGCGGCAGCAGCCAGGGCCTGGATGTCAACGCCAACAAGAGCCTGGCCTCGCTGAGCACCGCCGGATCGGCGGCCTTCAACGCCAAATTCCCGCAAGCCATTCCCGTCACCGCCTGCGGCGAGGGCGCCTATGAAGTCAACGGCGTGAAGTATTTCTCCTTCGGCGGCACCACGCAGGTGACCAACATTTTTGATCCGCTGGACGGTGCGGTGAAGCTGGTGTCGCTGGCCTTCACCAACGGCGAGGCCAATGACGGCTTTGTCGGCCGGTGCAGCGCGCACGTCGGCAAGGTGGTGCGCGACAACTACGACATGAACCACATCGACTTCATGAACCACATCTTCGGCCTGCGCGCGCTGACCACCGACCCGAAGGCGGTCTATCGCGAGCAATTGAACCGGTTGAAGCTGGCGGGGATGTAAACGTTTTCGGCCACAAAAAAGCCGTTCCTTCGGCAGAGGGAACGGCTTTTTGCATGATGGGATGTAGGTCGGGTTTCAACCCGACAACCGGCCTGCGGGCGGAGTGGGTTGTCGGGCTGAAGCCCGACCTACAGGGGCTGGCTCAGATCGCTGCCGCCAGCTCCGTCCCCTGCTTGATCGCATGCTTCGCGTCCAGCTCCTTCGCTTCAAACGCGCCGCCGATCAGGTGCACCGGCAATCCCGCCGCCTTCAGCCCGTCTTCCAGCTCGCGCAGCGGGTCCTGCCCGGCGCAGACGATCACGTTGTCCACCGGCAGCACGATGTCCTTGTCGCCGATGCTGATGTGCAGCCCCGCGTCATCTACCTTGCGGTAATTCACCGAGGACAGCATCTCCACCTTGCGGTTCTTCAGCCCGGTGCGGTGGATCCAGCCCGTGGTCTTGCCCAGGCCGTCGCCGACCTTGCTGGCCTTGCGCTGCAACAGGTAGACCTGACGCGGCGAGCTTTCCACCTCGGGATGGGTCAGGCCGCCGCGCTGGGTGTACTCGCGGTCGATGCCCCATTCCGCATAGAACTTGGCCGGGTTCTGCGCGCCGCTCTCGCCCTCGTGGGTCAGGTATTCGGCCACGTCGAAGCCGATGCCGCCCGCGCCGATGATCGCCACGCTCTTGCCCACCGGCTTCTTGTCGCGCAGCACGTCCAGATAGCCCAGCACCTTCGGGTGGTCGATGCCTTCGATCGGCGGACGGCGCGGCGCGATGCCGGTCGCCAGCACCACCTCGTCGAATTCGCCTTGCAGGTCGGCGGCGGCCACCCGGCGGTTCAGCACCAGCTTCACCCCGGTCAGCTCGATCTGGCGGCGGAAGTAACGGATCGTTTCGTAGAACTCGTCCTTGCCCGGCACCTGCTTGGCGACATTGAACTGGCCGCCGATCTCGGCCGCGCTGTCGAACAGGGTCACGTCATGACCGCGCCCGGCGGCGCTGGTGGCGAAGGCCAGGCCCGCCGGACCGGCGCCGACCACGGCGATGCGCTTCACGGTGGCGGTGGGAATCAGGTTCAGCTCGGTCTCGCGGCAGGCGCGCGGGTTGACCAGGCAGGAAGTGACCTGGCCCTTGAACACATGGTCCAGACAGGCCTGATTGCAGCCGATGCAGGTGTTGATCTCGTCGGCGCGGTTTTGCTCGGCCTTGACGATGAATTCCGGGTCGGCCAGCAGCGGGCGGGCCATCGATACCATGTCGGCGAAACCGTCGGCCAGCAGCGCCTCGGCGGTTTCCGGGGCGTTGATGCGGTTGGTGGTGACCAGCGGGATCGACACCTGGCCCTTCAGCTTCTGCGTCACCCAGGCGAAGGCGGCGCGCGGCACCTTGGTG
>DASUIL010000275.1:0-12305 GCA_036273075.1 Fluviicoccus sp.
CTATCCCGAGAAGTTCAAGGCTTCCTGGCTGTATGAAGAACTGTACCGCTACCGCAACTTCGGCCCGGCCATGCACCGCCTGGGCTTCCTGATGGGCGCGGCCTTCAACTTCATCGACCAGAACGTCTTCCAGATTCCGATAACGATCCACGACAACACCCCGGATCACGAGTGCCTGGACCTGGCCAAGATGTGCACGCCGATCGAGTATCCGAAGCCGGACGGCAAGATCAGCTTCGACAAGCTGTCCTCGGTATTCCTGTCGAACACCAACCACGAGGAAGACCAGCCGGTGCACCTGCAGCTGAAGGATGCCAGCATCCCGATGCACAAGAACCTGCCGCTGTACGACGAGCCCGCCCAGCGTTACTGCCCGGCCGGTGTTTACGAAGTCGTGACCGCCGGCGGCGAGCCGCGCCTGCAGATCAACGCGCAGAACTGCGTGCACTGCAAGACCTGCGACATCAAGGACCCCGCCCAGAACATCAACTGGGTGGTGCCGGAAGGCACCGGGGGCCCGAACTACCCGAACATGTAATCCGTTTTTCGGGTAAAAGACCGGGGGCCGCAATTGCGGCCCCTTGTTTTTTCCGGCTACAGTGTCTGCATCAGAACAATGCCGAACGGACGCCCATGAAAGCCTTCTTTTCCCTGATCGACCGCATGAACCAGCACCCCGACCAGCAACCCCAGCTGGAGACGATGGTGTGGGATGTCTTCGGTTGCGAGAAAGCCGTCTTCGCCCTCGACATGAGCGGTTTCTCGCTGACCGTGCGCCGTCAGGGCATTCTCGCCTACCTGCGCAAGATCCGCCGGATGCAGGCGCTGGCCCTGCCGGTGCTGCGCCGCCATGACGGCGATCTGGTGAAGTGCGACGCCGACAACCTGATGGTGGTGTTCAGCGACTGCAACGAGGCTGTCCGCGCCGCGCTGGGCGTGATGTCGGCCTGTGCGGCGGATGGGCTTCCGGTCAGCATCGGTCTTGATTTCGGCCGTATCCTGCTGATTCCCGACGCTGACTGCTACGGCGACGCGGTGAACCTGGCCTACAAGCTGGGTGAAGATCTGGCCCGCGCCGGGGAAATTCTGGTGACCGACGCCGTGCAGCAACGCCTGGATCCGCAAAGCTTCAGCGCCGAAAGACAGCACCTGTCCGTTTCCGGGCTGGAACTGGATGTGTGGCGGATCAATGCGGCGACCGCCTCATGAAATCAACCGTATTCGCCCTGCTGGCGGCGCTTGCACTGGGTTCCACCGCCGCCCGCGCGGAAAACGGCGATGCCACCGACCGCGCCTTTGCCGCCCTGCTCACCCAGCCCGCCGCCGCGCCGCAAACCGGTCAGTGGTCGTTGCCGGATGCCGACGATTATCAGGGTTGGAACGAAGACCGGCTGATCCGCTGGCTGGCGGCACAGCAAAAAGCCGGCGCCAATTTCAACGCCTACCGGCATTTCGGCACGTTGCTGCATCACGCCATCCGCGCCGGGTTGGATCGCACGGCCTTGTGGTTGTTGCAACAGGGAGCTGATCCCCGCTTGAAACTGCAATCCAGCGCCAGCGCGGTCAATCTGGATGCACTAGAACTGGCTCAGGGCCGCAACCGTCCCCGCATCGTCAAGGCGCTGCAAGCGCCGCCATTCAGCATGGCGCTGCCCAAGCCGCCCGCCGCCGCACGGCCATCGCTAACCGCCGTGGAAGTGGCCGGTCAGACCCTGTTGCGCGCGCCGAATCCGGACATCAACGCCATTCGCGGCTACATCCGGGAACTGCATCTCGAGCTGTACCCGGAAACGAATTACATGGTCTACGAGCACCAGCTCAAGCGCTCGCTGGCCTCTTCCACTCCGGTGCTGAAGCACCTGCCGCCCGACCGCCTCAAACAGGCGCTGGACGATGACCAGACCTTGCAGCACTGGCTGGGCCGCGCGGCGGTGATGCCGGTCGCCGACTTCCGCCCCCTGCTGCAACCGCTGGACGGCCCGCTGCTGCAAAAGCATGCCCGCGCGGCCCTGACCGGCATGAGCATGCACAGTCGTGTCGATTTCGCAGGCGACGGCAGCCATGGTCGTAACCCCGTGCATCCGGACAACTGGAAGACGCTGCTGGCACGGTTGCCCGGTTCACTCAACCTGCCAACATTGCCGCCGTTGCTGGCCGCCACCGAGCCCGACTTGTGGCCGATGCTGTTCCAACGCGGTTATCGTCCGGGCGCACTGGATGCCGAACTGGGACGCTTTCTCGCCGAAACGCCGCCGGAACCACTCCGCCGATTCTGGCCGGAGTTGCTGAATCACTTTCCCGATCTGCCCGCTCGGTCCATCCCGCTGATGCTGGCCGGTTACCGTCCCGATGGTGAAATGGACTGCCGCTGGGAATGGACTTCCCTTCCCGCAAGCCTGCCCGCCAAGATGGAATACCTGCAACAACATGGCGTGTCATCCCCGGCACAGACAGTGAAACCGCAATGCCTGCGGCACAGCGCCCCGGACGTGATCGCCGCGCTGCTCCGGCTGAATGTCATTGCACCGCTGCCCGAAAAGGTCGAAACGGTACTGATTCCTGAGCGCGATGCGGAATGCCGGTTCACTCTCACCGAACCCGTCTACCGGATGCTGTACCGCAATCCGGTCATTGGTGCTGACCGCGCGGTATTCGTCAGCGGCGTCGGGCTGATGGCCATTCCCGGCGAGGAAACCTGCGGCCTGCTGCTGTCCGGTGATGAAATGGTTGATCCGTATATCGGCGGCGATCAGGACAGCTTTGACGGCCCCACCCGCGAACCGACGCCCTCGTGCCCCGATCCGAACAACACCACGATGCTCTACCGCCTGCATCCGGATCAGGCCCCGGAAGTGCTGGACACGCCGTTCGAGGCCGCTTTCCTGTTGACGCCGGTACGCGACACCCGCACCAACCAGCGCTACTGGCTGTCCTGGCAATCGGCCGGACGCTGCAATTCCAATGAATCCGCCCTGATGAAATGGGATACGGTCAATGGCAAGCCCGCGCTGGTTACGGTAGACGCCAAGGACCCGTTGTGGCAGGCGTTCACCCAGCAATGTGATCCGAATGATCTGGAAAACTGTCTGGCATTCAAGGGTTTGTTCAAGGAAGGTGAAGTAATTTCCGAACCGGCCAACCCGTTGCGTGGCGGCGCGCTGGCGGACTTTGTGAATGCCTATCGCACGGCTGAACGCACGGCCTACCTCCAGGCGGTGGAGCGTCTGGACAAACCCTTGTTGAGAAAGATGGAAAGCGACGGCGTCCCGCTGTTCTGGACCGTGGAAGCGATAAAGGCGGTTTCGGAATCCCCGTTGCCGATTGTTGACAAGCGCAAGCGCATGGCATGGCTTTTCAAGGATGCCGGGCAACTGCGAGACGTATTTCATGGCGGCTATATGGTCAATGGTTCCAGCTACGACCTGCCGGAATCCCTGTCAACCTGGCTGCCGGTGGAGGACTGGGGGCCGTTGCTGCGGTCGGGCGCGGCCAACGGCTATCTGCGCGACCAATTGCGGGAGCGCGGTCAGACCGCGCTGGCCTGCAAGATGGACCGGGCGATGGGCTTGAACTGCGGGGAAACCTGGTCGGTGGATGAAACAGGGGAATAGACCTGTTTTTACTGTCCGGCCGCCGCACCATGATTGTGGTCATGTTCCGGAGCGGCTTCGGGCTTGGCTTTGGTGGTCTTGCGGTGCTTTGGTTTTTTCACGGCCATGTCCGCCGGCTTCTTGGCATCCCGGGCCTGCATGCAGTTGTCATGCATGGCCTTCATATCGTCCATGCCCTTGCCGTTGTCGGCGGCCTTGTTGTCGCCCATGCACTTCTCGCGCATGTCGTGCATGTTCTTCATGTCAGCGCCGGGTTTCATGTCGTCCTTGGCGCTCATCGTTTTCATGTCCATTTTTTCAATCTTGTCCATGCCGCCCATTCCGTTCATGGGCTTGGCGGCGTCTTCCGCGAAAGTCAGACCGCTCAGGGCGGCGATCAGCGGCAACAGCAGCAACGGGGTTTTCATGGTGTGTTACTCCATCAGGAATCATGTTGTCCAAGGGACAGATATACAATTTGCCCGAAAACAGCTCCGGGCCTTATCACAATGGGCAACTTGCCCATCACTTACTTCTTGCCCTTTTGCAGTTCGGTTATGACCAGCCCGCCGTTTTCGCGTTCGACCACGAAGCGCACCGGATCGCCGACCTGCACCTGACCCAGCATGGCCGGGTCCTTGACCTTGAAGTTCATGGTCATGCCAGGCATGCCCAGGTTCTTGATGTCGCCGTGACGGATGGTCAGTTTGCCCTGCACCGTATCCACCTTGCGGATTTCGCCATGGGTGTAGCGGTCGGCAGCGGCGCTGTCACCGGTTTGGCCGGTCGCGGCGGCGGACGGAGCTGCATGCACCCCTTCCGCAAGGGCGGCTTCGTTCATCAGGCCGGTCAGGGTCAGCAGGCCGAGGGCCAGCATCTGTTTACGCAGGTGCATCGCATTTCTCCCACCCCTGTCGGGATCAGTCTTGGTCAGTGATTCATGTGCCCGTCGGGCTTGCGCACGCGGAGGTCAGTGGCGGCCGCGGGCGGCGAATCGGCGCGAACGGCGGCCGGTTCCTCGCCGGTATAAAGCCGGGCGACGGTGCCTTCCGGGTGGGCGTACCAGCCCGGATCGCGGTAGTCGCCCAGCGGCTGGTTATCCCGCACCTTGAGCACGGTAAACATGCCGCCCATTTCCAGCGGGCCGAAGGGACCCTGCCCGCTCATCATCGGCAAGGTGTTGTCCGGCAGCGGCATGTCCATTTCTGCCATGTCCGCCATGCCGGCGCTGCCCATACCCATGAAATCCGGCGTCAGCTTGCGGATCTTTTCGGCAATATCGTCCTGACGGACGCCGATCATCGTTGGCAGGCCGTGACCCATGGCATTCATGGTGTGGTGCGACTTGTGGCAGTGAAACGCCCAGTCCCCGGCCTCCGCCGTGAACTCGACGGCACGCATCTGGCCGACAGCGACATCGGTAGTGACTTCCGGCCAGCGCGCCGAGCGCGGAACCCAGCCGCCATCGGTGCCCGTCACCTCGAAGTCATGGCCGTGCAGGTGGATCGGATGGTTGGTCATGGTCAGGTTGCCGACACGGATGCGCACCCGCTCGCCGCTGCGGGCGACCAACGGGTCAATCCCCGGGAAGACGCGGCTGTTGAAGGTCCACAGGTTGAACTCCGTCATTGTTGAGACTTTCGGGGTGTAGCTGCCGGGGTCGATGTCGTAAGCGCTGAGCAGGAACACGAAATCGCGGTCCACGCGCATGAAGTCCGGGTTCTTGGGATGCACGACAAAAAAGCCCATCATGCCCATCGCCATCTGCACCATCTCGTCGGCGTGCGGGTGATACATGAAGGTGCCCGAACGCTTCAGGGTGAACTCGTAGACGTAGGTCTGGCCGGGCTTGATCTGCGGTTGCGACAAGCCGCCGACGCCATCCATGCCGGACGGCAGGCGGATGCCGTGCCAATGGATGGTGGTGTGCTCCGGCAACTTGTTGGTGACGAAAATCCGCACGCGGTCGCCCTCAACACACTCTAGGGTCGGTCCCGGACTCTGGCCGTTGTAGCCCCACATGTGCGCCGTCATGCCGGGCGCCAGCTCGCGCACCACCGGCTCGGCGACCAGATGGAACTCCTTGATGCCGTTCTTCATCCGGTACGGCAGGGTCCAGCCGTTCAGGGTCACGACCGGGTGGTACGGCTGGCCGTCGACCGGATGCCGCGGCCCCTGGGTGCCGGGCTTGTCCTGGATCATCGCTTCGGGAATGCCCGCCTGCGCGCGGGACGCCAGTCCGGCCGCCAGGGCGGTGGCTCCGGCATTGCGCAGGAAGTCTCGTCGGGTGGTCATGGCTTGGCTCCCGCCGTCATGGTGGTCATCGGCCCTTGCAGGGTGGCGGCCAGAATGGCATCGGCCCGCCAGAAGTCGCGCAGGGCGTCCAGCGCGGATTCACTGGCGGCGATCTGCTCACGGCTTTGGGCCAGCAGGTCGAACGGGCTGATCAGCATGCCGTTGTAGCGCAGCATCGTTTCGTCGGCGATCTGCCGTTGCAGGGGCACCACTTCGTCACGATAGTGCCGGGCCAGATCATAGGCGGTGCGGTAAGCGCCATAGGCTTCCCGGGCCTCACTGCGGGCGTTGACGGCTGTCGCGGCGACGTCGGCCAGCGCGCGGCGATACACCGCTTCCGCCCCGGCAACGCGGGTGCGGCCGAAATCGAACAGTGGCAATTCCAGGCTGACTTCCACTCCGCGCTGATCCGGCTGCCCGCTGACGCGGTTGTCCTGATAACCCAGCTCCAGCACATTGATGAAGCGGGTCACGCGTGTCAGGCGCAAGGCGCGTGCAGTATTGGCGGCGTCCTGCCGGGCGCGCTGCACATCCAGCCGCCGGTCAAGCGCCTGTTGTTCGGCATCGGCAAGATCCCGGGGTGTGGTGGGTAGCAGGGGCAGACTGTTCGGCAAGCGCACCCTGGCAGGGTCACTCACACCCAACAGGCGGACTAGGGCTTCGTGCGCACTGACAGCTTCACGATCCGCCCGCGCCTTGCGGGCCACGGCTTCGGCATGAAAGGCCTGTTCACGGGCGGCGTCCAGGCGACTGATATTGCCCGCTTCGGCCATGCGTTGCGCCAGGGTCCGGCCCGCCTCGGCAGCAATCAGGATGTCCGCCGCATAGGCGGCGCGCTGGCGGGCGGTCACGGCCTCGACATAGGCCAGACGGGTTTCCCCGGCCAGCGACAGCACGGATTGCTCGGCGGCCAGTCGCGCCGCCAGCGTCTCCCTTTTACCCAGCGAGGCGCGCAAGGGCGTGGTCAACAGGCTGATCAGATCAAGCGATACCGCACGGTCACTTTCGCGGTCGCTGCCCTGGCGCAGTCTGGCCAGCGACAGTCGTGGATTGGGCAGACGGCTGGCGGCGACGATCTCGGCCTCATTCAGGCTCAGGTCGGCAAACATGCGTTGCAGTACCGGGCTGTTCAGCATGGCCAGCGTCACGGCGCTGTCGCCATCCAGCTCGCGGGATAACAATTCTTCGCGGCGCTGATCCAGCGATTCGCCAGTCCCGGCTACCGAGATGGCCGGACCCAGACGTTCTGCTGTCGCGGCGCGCACGGCGGATTCGCCGCCATCGGGTGACAGTGTGGCGCAAGCGGCCAGTCCAAGGGTCAGCATCGATACGCCGATGCCGAACGGGATACGCATAAGGCCTCCTCCGGCCCGTCTTCAGATATGTTGAGATCATGCCATTCGCCAGCCGACAGCCAGCTGACGCGAAAATGACATTTCTGTCATATTGCTATCATCTTTGACTGAAACAGGTATTGTTTCACCATGACTGACGCGGAGAGCGGACCGCCATGAAGATTCTGCTGGTGGAAGACGAGACCAAGACCGGTGAATACCTGAAACAGGGGTTGAGTGAAGCCGGATACATCACTGATTGGGTACAGGACGGCGCTTCCGGCCGTGACCAGGCGCTGGGCGAAGACTATGACCTGGTGATCCTGGACGTGATGCTGCCCGGCCTGAACGGCTGGGAAGTGCTGAGCGCCATCCGCCGCGCCGGGAAGACGCTGCCGGTGCTGTTCCTGACCGCCCGTGACCAGGTGGAAGACCGGGTGAAGGGGCTGGAACTGGGTGCTGATGACTATCTGGTGAAACCCTTCGCCTTCGCTGAACTGCTGGCGCGGGTGCGCACGCTGCTGCGCCGGGGCCGCAACCGGGAATCGGACATTTTGCAGGTGGCCGATCTGGAGCTGGATCTGCTGCGCCGTCGCGCCCTGCGCGCGGGCCGCCGCATCGACCTGACCGCCAAGGAGTTTGCGCTGCTGGAGCTGCTGATGCGGCGTCAGGGGGAAATATTGCCGCGTTCGCTGATTGCCTCGCAGGTGTGGGATATGAACTTCGACAGCGACACCAATGTGGTGGAGGTGGCGATCAAGCGCCTGCGCGCCAAGGTGGATACCGGCGACACCAAACTGATCCAGACCGTGCGCGGCATGGGCTATGTGCTGGAAGCCGCCCCGGAGGTGGATGATGGCGGCTAAATCGCTGACCACCCGCACCAGCCTGTGGTTCACGCTGATGGCGGCCGGGGTGCTGGCGGTGATGGGACTGGTGATCCAGATATCGGTGCAGCGCCATTTTCACGATCTGGACCGGGACGCGCTGCAAGGCAAGCTGGAACTGGTGCAGCATGTGCTGCGCAATGCCGCGCCATCACGGGAAGCCGCCATCCGCACCGATCTGGCGGACGCCTTTGTCGGCCACCATGACCTGCTGGTGCGTATCCGCCAGCCTTCAGGCGGTGAGTTCCTCAGCGCCGGTCACGCTGTCATTCCCGACGCCCTGCTGGCGGCCCCGGCCGATGACAGCCCCGCCGTGCAGGAATGGAGCGCCAACGACACCCGCTACCGCGCCTTGACCGCCCGCATTCCCACCACCGCTCCCGGCGCATTCTGGACCGTGGCCATCGCCATTGATACCCGGCATCACACCGATTTTCTCAGCGCCTTCAACCGCGAACTGCTGCTGATCGGCTTCGGCGGGCTGGTCCTGTTGGCCGGACTTGGCAGGCTGGTGACCCGGCGCGGGCTGCGACCGGTGCAAGACATGGTGCAGGTTGCTGCCCGCATCTCCGCTGAACGGCTGGATGAACGCCTGCCGCTGGAGCGCATTCCCGCCGAGTTGCAACCGCTGGCCCTCGCCTTCAACAGCATGCTTGACCGGCTGGGCGACTCGCTGCAGCGGCTGTCGGCCTTTTCTTCCGACCTGGCCCACGAGTTGCGCACGCCCATCAACAACCTGATGACGCAGACGCAAGTATCGCTGTCGCGGCCACGGCAAACGGACGAGTACCGGGAAATCCTCTATTCCAATCTGGAGGAGTTTGAACGGCTGGGCCGCATGATCGCGGACATGCTGTTCCTGGCCAAGGCCGACAACGGCCTGATGGTGCCCAGCCGCCAGCCGGTCGACTTGCGGAGAGAGGTGGAGGCATTGGCCGAGTTCTATGACGCCCTGGCCGCCGACGCCGGCCTGCGCTTGCAGGTGGAAGGCGAAGGCCGCGTAGCGGGCGATGCGCTGATGCTGCGCCGCGCCGTCAGCAACCTGTTGTCGAATGCCATTCGTCATGCCGACGCCGGTTCCACCATCCGCATCCGGATGGAACCGGAGGGTGACCACGTAAGGCTGTCGATCAACAATACCGGCACGGAAATCGCGCCTCAGCACCTGCCTCGCCTCTTCGACCGCTTTTACCGCGTCGATGATTCCCGGCAAAGGCAGGATGAAGGCGCAGGGTTGGGGCTGGCCATCACCCGCAGCATTGTCCGCGCGCATCAGGGCGAAATCAGCGCTGCTTCGGGCAACCGCAGCACCACCTTTACGATTACCCTGCCCGCTGACCGCGCCGTGGAAAGCCCGGTATGATGTCCCTGCCCCACGCCATTGACGTCGGGCAGGCTACCAACTAGGCCTTCACCACCTTCAACTCCTCCCACGCACTGGTAAATCGCGGCGAACGCCGCTCCTGCCGCATCCGCCAATGCCCGGCATCGGTCGGCAGGCCCCAGCGCACCGCATTGCGCCCCATGCCCCGGTTAATGCCGTCCACCGCCGCCATCAACGCCCGGCTGCGCTCGCTGTCGCCGGGATTCAGCCAGTCCAGTTGTCGTTGTTCCACCCCGCTCAGGGCCGTCAGCAATACACCGGCTTTCTTGTAGCGGAAGCCCGGCCGGAAAATGCGATGCAGCCCTTCCCGCGCCAACTGCGCCAGCACCCGGCTGTCCTGCGTCGGCGCGGGCAGCGGCACCGCCGCGCTGTTGCGGTACTGCGTTTCCGGACCGCGATTGGTATAGGTCTGGATCGACACGCTCAGCATCGCCGTCTGCAAGCCGCGTTGCCGCAGCTTCGCCGCCGCCGTGGTGATGAAGTCATGTACCGCTTCCTCCAGATGCCGCAACTCCGTTACCGGGTGGCCGAAGGACCGGGAATGCATCAATTGCTGCTGCGGCTCCGCCACCTCCTCCACCGACAGGCACGACACACCCTGCAATTCCTTCACCGTCCGCGCCAGCACCACATTCGACTGCGCGCGCAGCCAGTCGGCATCCGCAGCGCACAAATCCGCCACCGTGCGAATGCGCAGCCGCTGCAACTTTTCCTGCCAGCGAAAGCCAACGCCCCACACCTCGCCCAGCGGCAGCGACGCCAGCAAGGCCTGCTCGTCCGACGGCGACAGCGCTTCCAGATTGAACACGCCGTTACCGTCCCGCTGTTTCTTGGCGACATGGTTGGCCAGCTTGGCGCGCGTGCGGGTGCTGCCCAGCCCGACGCAGGTGGGCATATGCGCCCATTGCAGCACGCGCTGCCGCATGGCCAGCGCCAGGGTTTCCGGCGCGCTAACGCCGCTCAGGTCCAGGAAGGTTTCATCAATACTGTAGATTTCCTGGCGGGGAGCCATGTCGCCCAGGATATTCATCACCCGCGCGCTGAGATCGCCGTACAGCGCGTAGTTGCTGGACAGGGCTATCAGTCCTTGCGACAGGTACGGCCGGGCCTCGTGCCAGGGAATGCCCATGCGCACACCCATCGCCTTGGCCTCCGCTGAGCGGCTGATGATGCAGCCGTCGTTGTTGCTGAGCACCACCACCGGTTTGCCGTTCAGGTGCGGCTGGAAGGCGCGCTCGCAGGAGACGTAGAAGTTGTTGCAGTCCACCAGCGCGAACAGGGGTTTTACAGGTGCCGGTGCAAGGTCCATGTCACCACTCCCCAGATCAGGAAGTCCTGTTCAGGACGGATGCGGATGACCGGGAATCGCGGATTGGCGGGATGCAGTTCCGGGTGGCCGCCGGGACCGTATTGCAGGCGCTTGACCAGCATGTCGCCATCCACCACGGCAATGACGATGTTGCCGGGCTGCGGGTTCTTCGAGCAGTCGACCACGGCGATGTCGCCGTCACGCACGAAGGCGTCCTGCATGCTGGGGCCGCTGATGCGCACGTAATAGGTGGCGGTCTTGTTGGCGGCCAGCAGCTGGTTGGCGTCGAGGGCTTGCTCCAGGTAGTCGTCGGCGGGGCTGGGGAAGCCGGCGGGTATGCGGTAGCCGTAGAACGGGCGCGCGCCGGGGGGCGGTTCGGGGTGGGCGGGCTGGATGAGGGTCAGGCTGACCATGACGCGGGTCCGGGGTTTGGGGGCTGGTTGCTTTAGTTTTGACCGGTTTGGGGGGGTTGGCAAGGTGACATGGGGGTTTGGGCGACGGGGGGTGTCGCGGGGTGAGGCGAATGAGGATCTGCGCTCAAGAATGGGTTATAGGCCACCTGTCCGGGCCCAGTACTCCGTGGCGGCGATATAGGTCAGGGCAAAGAGCGGGATATTTGACAGGACGAACAAGACAAACCGAAGCTCGATCTTGTTGACGAGAGCCTGCAGAAGGCTGTGCGCGACTCGAAGAATGACATAGGCCCAAGCCAGCCCGACGCTAACCGCGGTATTCACGGACAGCAGCGATAGGGTTATGGCGATGGCGTAAAAAATGGTGGGTTGTTCCATCAGATGGTTGTAGTTGTCGGCCTTCCACCGCACCTTGGGTGGAAGCAGCGCCATCTGTTCTCCGCGAGGGGCATCCGGATCGGGTTTCATGTTGGCCGCGAACATTGCCGGAATTCGGGTTGCGTACATCCAGATCCACATCACCATGGACCATGCGACAAGCGCTATGACAGGGCCAAGCATGGCTACGGAAACGGACATAATGGTCTCCCAAATGATGAGGGGCAGCTTGGGGATACTAGCGCGGCTGGCTGGGTTGGAATAGGCCTTGGCGGTGAAGAATGCGCGGGCGGTCTAGCGACCGGCGACCAGGCGAATCAGGTAAGGGCTTCACCGTGAAGTAGGATTGACCGTGAGGTTCCTTATAGAATGGTTAGAGGCCGTACCTCTTTTGGTAGGCCAATACAGCGTTGTTGAAATTTCCTTTTGAAACGAACAGTTCCGGGCTCTCCAGGACGTTCGGGTTGTAGCCCTCCGACCACTCCTCGGCCGCCACGCTGCGGCATATGGATTCCATCTGCTTCACATAGGACTGACCTGTGGATTGGTGGAAGAGACCTAGCGCCGTTGCCGTAAGCGAGCCTGTAAACGATTCCGTGTAACTGCGGATTTTATAGTTGATCCGGCATCCGGTCTTCGAACTCGATGCTGAACCGGTTCAGGGCCTGCTTCCAGTCCCGGACCGGCATCGACCATTTCTTCGAAGCCTGCTGGA
>DASUIL010000276.1:0-8668 GCA_036273075.1 Fluviicoccus sp.
GACTGGAAGCGTTCGATGGCTTCCCAGAGCAGGAATCCCATTGCGCCCAGCAACAGTAAGGCATTGATGAACCCGGCGAGGATGGAGCCGCGCCGCCAGCCGTAGGTGTGGCGGTTGTCCGGCTGGCGGTTGCCCGCCGCAATGGCCGCCCAGGCTAGCAGCAGGCCGCCGACATCGCCCAGATTGTGTCCGGCGTCGGCCAGCAGCGCCAGCGACGACGATTTCCAGCCGTAAAAGGCTTCCACCGCGACAAAGGTGATATTCAGCAGGATGCCGACCGCGAAGGCGCGGCCGAAACTGGCGGGTGCGTGGTGATGGCCGTGTCCATGGCTGCCGTGACCATGATGACCGTGATCATGGTGATGATCACAATCGTGGTGATCGTCATGCGAATGATGGTGATGGCCGCCCAAGACGGGACTCCGCAGGTGAGGGATGCGCCATTATCGCTGACCGGCGCGGGATTGCCAGCCCTGCAGCATGCGCATGTAGTTCAATCGTTCCCAGGCGGTGGGGTCGGGGGCGTTTTCCAACGACATGATGCCGCGGGCTTCATCCACCGAGGCATAGCCATTGGCGTTCAGCCAGCCCAAGAGTTCCGCCAGGATCGAAGACAACGCCGCCGGACCTCCCTCCAGCAGGACCGAAGCCAGCTGCACCACATCCGCGCCACAGAGAATGGCCTTGGCGGCGTCTCGGCCGCTATGCACGCCGCCGGTGGCCGCCAGCGCCAGCGGCACCCGTCCGTGCAGCAAGGCCAATGCGTGCAGTCGCGACGGCAGTTCGGCGGAGGTGGACAGGTGCAGCCGCGTGTCGAGGTCGAGGCTGTCGAGCAGCACATCCGGCTGGTAGAAACGGTTGAACAGCACCACGCCGCTGACCCCGGCCGCCGCCAGCCGCGCCGCGAAGGCAGGGACCGAAGTATAGTTTGGCGACAGCTTGACGCTGACCGGCACCGATACACGGCCGACTACCTCGCAAACCGTGGAAACCTGCCAGTCTTCCACTTCCGCGCCGCTCATGGCGGGGTCGGTGCAGATGTCATACAGGTTCAGCTCGATCGCCGACGCTCCGGCGGATTCCAGCTGCGCCGCCAGATCGGTCCAGCCGCCGGGCGTCACGCCGTTCAACGAGGCCAGCACCGGCACGGCCAGCCGCTTGCGCAGGCGCTCCAGTTGCGCCAGATAGGGTTCCACCCCGACCGGAAACAGGCCGTGCTCCGGCAGGAAGCTGCGCGCCTCGGCGTTGGTGTCCACCCAGCTGTCGATGTGCCGGTGAGCCGCCATTTGCTCAACGGTGATCTGCTCCTCAAACAGCGAGCGCATCACCACCGCGCCCGCCCCGGCGGCGACCAGTTTTTCCAGCTGCGGCAGGTCGTCGGACAGCGGGCAGGCGGCCACTACCAGCGGTGATCGCAGCGACAGGCCCATCCAGGTTGTGTTCAGGTCAGTCATGGGGCACCTCGGTCACGGGAATGCGGATTCCCGCCAGTTGATGATAGAGCGCCCGCCGTTCGGCGGTGGCGTGTTCGGCGGCCTGCACCAGCGCGCGGTAGCGTTCGGGATCGCGCAGTTCCACCATGCGGAAGCGCGCTTCCTGTTCCATGTACTGCCGCATCGGGATGCGGTCGTCCTGGGCGTCCAGTTGCAGCGGCGGAAGTCCGGCGTCGATGCGCTTCGGGTCGAAGCGGTACAGCGGCCACGCGCCGCTGTCGACGGCGCGCTTCTGCTGGGCGGGGGAATGCAGCAGGTCGTAGCCGTGGGCGATGCAGGGGCTGTGCGCAATGATCAGTGACGGCCCCGGATGTGCCTCGGCCTCCAAAAAGGCTTTCACGGTCTGGTGGCTGCGCGACTGCATTGCCACCGAAGCGACGTACACATGCCCGTAGCTCATCGCCAGCAGCCCCAGGTCCTTCTTGCGTGTTTCCTTGCCGGCGCTGGCGAACTTGGCCACCGCGCCCAGCGGCGTCGCCTTCGACTGCTGGCCGCCGGTGTTGGAATAGACCTCGGTGTCCAGCACCAGGATATTCGCCTTGCGGTTCGAGGCCAGCACATGATCCAGCCCGCCGTAGCCGATGTCATAGGCCCAACCGTCGCCGCCGATGGTCCATACGCTCTTGGGAACCAGATAGTCCGCCAGGTGTTGCAGTTCGACGGTTTCCGGCGAGGTCAGACCGGTGAGCAGTGTCCGCAGGCGGCTGACGGCGTCACGTGCGGCCGCCATTTCGCTTTCATTCGTGGTGTCAATCTTGGCGGACAACGCGGCCAACAGGTTTTCCGGCAATTGCGGGGCCAGGGCATCCAGCAATTGCCGGGCACGGTCGTGCAGCTGGTCGACACCCAGCCGCAGGCCGAAGCCGAATTCGGCATTGTCCTCGAACAGCGAGTTGTTCCAGGCCGGGCCGCGTCCGTGGGCGTCGCGGGTGTAGGGCGTGGTCGGGAGGTTGCCGCCGTAGATTGACGAACAGCCGGTGGCGTTGGCGATCAGCAGCCGGTCGCCGAACAGCTGGGTCAGCAGGCGGATGTACGGGGTTTCGCCGCAGCCCGCGCATGCCCCCGAGAACTCGAACAGCGGCGGCAACAGCGCCAGGCTCTTGGCGTCGCGGGGAATGCGGGTGCGGTCGACTGGCGGCAGGGTGGTCAGGAATGCCCAGGCTTCACGTTCACGCTCCCGATGTTCCGCCACCGGCCGCATATTGATGGCCTTCCGCTTCAGCTGCTTGCGGTCCTTGGCCGGGCACTCATCCACGCACAGGCCGCAGCCGGTGCAGTCATCGGGGGCCACTTGCACGGTATAGGCCAGGCCCTTCAGCTCCGGTGTTGCCATTTCCGGCACATGGCGAAAGGCTTCCGGCGCGTTCGCGGCGGCTTCCGGCTCGAAGACCACGGTGCGGATGGCGGAGTGCGGGCAAATCGTCGAGCAGCGGTTGCACTGCACGCAGACATCCGGTTCCCAGACCGGAATCTCGTGGGCAATGTCGCGTTTTTCCAGTTTGCTGGTGGCGGTCGGCCAGGTGCCGTCCGGGGTGAAGGCGCTGACCGGCAGGCGGTCGCCGTGTCCTTCCAGCAACAACCGGGTCACGCGCTGGGCGAAAGCGTCGGCATCGGCGGGAACCATCGGGCGGCGCAAATGCGTGCTGGTGACGATCGCAGGCAGCAGCGCCTCGTGCAGGCCTGCCAGCGCACCATCAATCGCGGCCAGATTCCGCCGGATCACCTCACCGCCGCGCTTGCCCCAGACTTCCGTCACCGACTGCTTGATCTCCGCCAGCGCCTCGTCCAGCGGCAGCACCTTCGCCAGCGCAAAGAAACAGACCTGCATGACGGTATTGATGCGGTTGCCCAGACCGGCCTCGGCGGCAATGTGCGAGGCGTCGATGACAAACAGGCGGCAGCGCTTGGCGATCAGCCCGCTTTGCATCTCGCGGGGCAGGGTGGACCAGACGGCCTCCGGCGCGGCGGGCGTGTTCAGCAACAACGTCGCACCTTCGGCTGCGCGCTCCAGGACATCGAATTTATCCAGAAACCCGGCATCGTGGACGGCAATGAACGGTGCATGCCGGATTTCATAGGTAGAGAGGATCGGCTTCGGCCCGAAGCGCAGGTGGGAAACGGTGGTGGAGCCCGACTTCTTCGAGTCGTAGACAAAATGCCCTTGGCAATAGAGATCGGTGCGGTCGCCAATGATCTTGATGGAGGCCTTGTTGCTGCTGACAGTGCCGTCCGCGCCAAGCCCGTAGAAGACGGCCCGGGTCACATCGGGACTTTCGATATCCAGTGCTGCGTCAAAGTCCAGCGAACTGCGGGATACATCATCGTGGATGCCAATGGTGAAGCGTCGGCAGGGGACAGGGCGAGCCAGTTCGTCGAACACCGCCTTGGCCATACCGGGCGTGAACTCCTTGGAGGACAGGCCGTAACGTCCGCCGATGACCTTCGGCAGCCCGGCCGAAGGCAGCTTGCCCGCGGCCAGCCCCTCCATCAACGCCGCCACGACATCAAGATACAGGGGGTCGCCGGTAGCTCCCGGCTCCTTGGTGCGGTCAAGCACCGCCAGCGCGTTTACGCTGGCAGGCAGGGCGTCCAGGAAGTGCTGCACGGAGAACGGCCGGTACAACCGCACCCGCAGCACGCCCACTTTCTCGCCGCGCGCCAGCAGCCAGTCCACGGTTTCATGGGCGGTCTCGGCCCCGGACCCCATCAGCACCATCACCCGTTCCGCCTCGGGATGACCGTGGTAATCAAACAGCCGGTACTGCCTGCCGGTGATGCCGGCAAAGCGAGCCATGACGGCGCTGACCGTCTCAGGGCAGGCGCGATACCACGGCTCGGCGGCTTCCCGCGCCTGAAAGAAGGCGTCGGGGTTTTGCGCCGTGCCGCGCAATACCGGACGGTCCGGTGTCAGCGCCCGCTCGCGGTGGGCCCGGACAGCGGCGGGGTCGATCAGTGCGTGCAGTTCTTCGTCCGCCAGCGTGCGGATTTTCTGCAACTCATGCGAGGTGCGGAACCCGTCGAAGAAGTGCAGGAACGGGATGCGCGACTCCAGCGTGGCGGCGTGGGCGATGGCGGCCAGGTCCTGCGCCTCCTGTGGGGACCCGGAAGCCAGCAGCGCGAAGCCGGTCGGGCGCATCGCCATCACGTCGGAATGGTCGCCGAAGATGGACAGGGCATGAGTGGCGACGCTGCGCGCGGCCACATGCAGGCAGAACGATGTCAGCTCCCCGGCAATCTTGTACAGGTTGGGCATCATCAGCAGCAGGCCTTGCGAGGCCGTGAAGGTCGTGGTCAGCGCTCCCGCCTGTAACGCGCCATGCACGGCCCCGGCCGCGCCGCCTTCCGATTGCATCTCAATCACCGAGGGCGTTTGCCCCCACAGGTTCGGTCGTTGGCCTGCCGCCCAGTCATCGGCATGCTCGCCCATGGCCGAGGCCGGGGTAATCGGATAGATGGCGATGGCTTCGCTCAGCCGGTAGGCGACCGAGGCGACGGCTTCATTGGCGTCCAGAGTGGCGTGACGGCCTGTCGTCATGGAGGAATGTCCTCACGTTTTTATGGGTATTCCTTACTATAGCGCCAGACAGACCGGCGTAGGCGGGGAATTCCGCGTCTTGTGAGTGTCATGGGGCGGGACTAGACTGTTTCTCCAATGATCCCGAGGAATCCGGCATGAAGGCGCAAAGTGAAGAAAGCAATGTTTCCGGACTGTCCGGCTGGCTGGCGCTGCCGGTCTGGCTGGCGTTGTTCGGTTGGGCGGTATGGCACCTGGTCGATATGCCCCAGGATGGGCAGGGCGGCCCGTCGCTGACAGCCATCATCGTCATTCCGCTGCTGATGTTCGTGGCCAAGGGCTTCAACATCCTGCAGCCGAATCAGGCCGCCTTGTTTACCTTTTTCGGCCAGTACGCGGGCACCATGAAGGAGTCGGGTTTCTTCTGGGTGAATCCGTTCTATGCCGGGCAGCGCATTTCATTGCGCGTCCACAACCTGACGACCCCGACACTGAAGGTCAACGACCGCGCCGGTAATCCGGTGGAAGTGGCGGCGGTCGTGGTCTGGCGGGTGGCGGACACGGCGCGGGCGTTGTTCGATGTCGAGGACTACGGCACCTACGTGGTCATCCAGAGCGAGTCCGCCGTGCGCGCAGTGGTCAGCTCGCGCTGGTATGACGGCGACACCCACGGCCTGAACTCCCTGCGCGGCGACATGGATGCCGTGGCGCGCCTGTTGGCGGAAACCATCCAGGACCACGTGCTGCTGGCGGGCATCGAGATCGTCGAGGCCCGCATCGCCCATCTGGCCTATGCCCCGGAAATCGCCAGCGCCATGCTGCGCCGCCAGCAGGCGGAAGCGGTGGTGGCGGCACGCGGCCGCATCGTGGAAGGCGCGGTCAGCATGGTGAAAATGGGGATTGAGCAGCTGGAAACGGAGGGCGTGGTCAAGCTGGCCGACGCCGACCGCGTCAAGCTGGTGATCAACCTGATGACGGTGCTGGTTTCCGACAATGAAACCCAGCCCGTGCTGAACGTCGGCAAGGACTGAGCGAGGCGATTGTCAGGCGTGCTTGCCGAAGGCGTAGAGAATACGACGCCCCATGCTCTGCGCCAGCACGCCCTCGCTGAAGAACACCGTACCCAGCCCTTCCTGCTCCAGCATGTGCGCCTCTTCTTCGCTATGGGTGCGTAGCAGCACCTGTATGCCGGGATTCAGCTGACGGGCAATCTCCACCATTTGCCTGGCATGAAAGCTGTCCGGCGTGGCAATCACCAGCAGTCCGGCGCGGTGGATGTGCGCCTGGATCAGCACCTCCGCCTCGGACGCATCGCCGGAAACCGCCGGGATGTCGCGTGACCTGAGCAACTCGACCAATTCCCGGTTCTGCTCGGCAACTACATAGGGAATGCCAGCCGTTTCCAGCTGGGCGGCAATACGGCGGCCAACCCGGCCGTAGCCCACCAGCACCACTTGCCCGGTCAGGCGCTCCTGGTCAACCGACATCGGCAGCTGCGCCAGCGGGTCGTCGCTGCGCTCCAGTCGCCGCGCCAGATCAGAGCGTCCGCGAATCCAGGCCAGCGCCGGTTCGACCGAGGCGAAAAGCAGCGAATTCAGTGCGATGGAAATGAGCGAACCCGCCAGGATCAGGCTGTTGGCTTCCACCGAGAGCAAGCCCAGCGCCATGCCCAACCCGGCCAGAATGAAGGAAAACTCGCCGATCTGCGCCAGGCTCGCCCCCACGGTCAGCGCCGTGTTCAGCGGATAGCGGAACAGCAGCACCAGCGCCATGGCCGCCAGCGTCTTGCCCAGCATGATGATCAGGACCACGGCCAGCACCTTCAGCGGCGCGTCCACCAGCACCTGGGGATCGAAAAGCATGCCCACCGAAACAAAAAAAAGCACCGAAAAGGCATCGCGCAAGGGCAGGGACTCGTCGGCGGCGCGGTGGCTGTATTCCGACTCCCGCATCATCATCCCGGCGAAGAACGCGCCCAGCGCGAAGGAAACATCGAACAGCTTGGCGGAACCGTAGGCCACGCCCAGCGCCGTGGCGATCACGCACAGCGTGAACAGCTCGCGGGAGCCGGTGCGCGCCACCAGCCACAGCAGGCGGGGGAACAGGCGCTTGCCGACAACCAGCATGAAGATGACGAACGCGCTGATTTTCCCCAAGGTCACCAGCAGTGTTTGCAGCATGTGTCCGCCCGCATCCTCATGGCCGGGGAGGGGCTTGCCGCCCAGCAACCCGGCCAGCGGCGGCAACAGCACCAGCGTCAGCACCATCACCAGGTCTTCCACCACCAGCCATCCAACGGCAATCCGGCCGTTGATGCTGTCCAGCAGGCCGCGATCTTCCAACGCGCGCAGCAAGACCACCGTGCTGGCGACCGACAGCGCCAGCCCGAACACCAAGGCCTGTCCGAACGGCCAACCCCAGAGCAGCCCGGTCAGGCCGCCAAGGGCGGTGGCGGCGGCGATCTGGACAATTGCGCCCGGCACGGCAATGCGCCGCACCGCCATCAAGTCGGCCAGGGAAAAGTGCAGGCCCACACCGAACATCAGCAGCATCACGCCGATTTCTGCCAGCTGGCCCGCCAGGCCGACATCGGCGACAAAGCCCGGCGTCGCCGGGCCGATCGCTACGCCTGCGAGCAGGTAGCCGACCAGCGGCGGCATTTTCAGGCGCGAAACCAGGTAGCCGAGAATCAGGGCCAGAGCCAGGCCGACAGCGATCATCGAGATCAGGCTGATATCGTGGGGCATGAGGAATGAAGTCCTGGTTCAATTGCAAGATAGGAGTCGGAATCGCGAATGCGTCCTGGTTTAACTATAGATAATGCAGGTATTGCCGCGTAGTCGTGCTTTGTAATGGCGCTTTACAGGCCACCAGTGAACCGTAACTGGCGCTTTGGCGCGATAGGGTGTAATTTCGTCTTCTTTTTTTCGCGCCCACTCATTTTCAGGACAAAAACATGAACCGTCAGTTCAAGCTCGCCGGAATCTCCCTTGCCGTGGCGGCGGCACTTGCCGCCTGCAACAAGTCAGACGAAGCCAAGACTCCCAAGCTGGAAACCGAGGATGCCAAGGCGGCTTACAGCATCGGTTACATGACCGGCAAATCCCTCGAAGGGCAGATTCCGAAGCTGGATCTGGACAATTACGCCGCCGGCCTGCGCGATGCCTATGCCAAGAAGCCGGGCGCCCTCAATGCCGAACAGATGAAGGCGACCCTGATGGCCTTCGAGGTCCGCATGAAGGCCGAGGCCGAGGAGCGGATGAAGAAAGCTTCCAGCGAAAACATTGCCAAGGGCGAAAAATTCCTGGCCGAGAACGCCAAGAAGGCCGGCGTGAAAACCACCGCCTCCGGCCTGCAGTACGAAGTCCTGACCGAAGGCAAGGGGCCCAAGCCGCTGGCCACCGATCAGGTCAAGGTCCACTATGAAGGCAAGCTGCTGGACGGCACCGTGTTCGACAGTTCGATCAAGCGCGGCGAGCCGGTCACCTTCCCGCTGAACCAGGTCATCCCGGGCTGGACTGAGGGCGTGCAGTTGATGCCGGTCGGCTCCAAGTACCGCCTGACCATTCCCGCCAAGCTGGGCTACGGTGAAAACGGCAGCGGCCCGATTCCGCCCAACTCCGTGCTGGTGTTTGAAGTGGAACTGCTGGATATCGTCAAG
>DASUIL010000277.1:0-2355 GCA_036273075.1 Fluviicoccus sp.
CATGAAAATCTCCCTGTGTCGATGATTCTTCTATGAGGTGTAGCGTAGAACGATTCCGGCAGGCTTGTCTAACAGTTTTGGCCTGCCGGTCCGCTTTTACAGCAAGGCCTTGAGGAAGCGGCCGGTATGCGAATCCGGATGGGCGGCCACCTGCTCCGGCGTGCCGGTGGCGATGATCATGCCGCCGCCGCTGCCGCCTTCCGGTCCCAGGTCGACAATCCAGTCGGCGGTCTTGATCACGTCCAGGTTGTGCTCGATGACCACGATGGTGTTGCCGTGGCTGCGCAGCTCCGACAGCACCGCCAGCAACTGGGCGATGTCGTGGAAATGCAGGCCGGTGGTCGGTTCGTCGAGGATGTAGATGGTCTTGCCGGTATCGCGTTTCGCCAGTTCGCGCGACAGCTTCACGCGCTGCGCCTCGCCGCCGGAAAGCGTGGTGGCGGCCTGGCCCAGCGTGATGTAGCTGAGGCCGACGTCCATCAGCGTTTGCAGCTTGCGGGCGATGGCGGGCAGGGCGTCGAAGAAGGCGCGCGCCTCTTCCACGGTCATGTTCAGCACTTCGGTGATGTTCTTGCCCTTGAAGCGGATTTCCAGCGTTTCGCGGTTGTAGCGCTGGCCCTTGCAGATATCGCAGGGCACATAGACATCCGGCAGGAAGTGCATGGCGACCTTGATGACGCCGTCGCCTTCGCAGGCCTCGCAGCGGCCGCCCTTGACGTTGAACGAGAAGCGTCCGGCGCTGTAGCCGCGCGAGCGCGCTTCCGGCGTGCCCGCGAACAGTTCGCGGATCGGGGTGAAGAGGCCGGTATAGGTGGCGGGATTCGAGCGCGGGGTGCGGCCGATCGGGCTTTGGTCGATATCCACCACCTTGTCGAGGTGTTCCATGCCCTTGATGCTGTCGAAAGGCTCCGGCGTCAGCGTCGTCGCGCCGTTCAGCTGGCGCGCCACCAGCGGGTAGAGCGTGCCGTTGATCAGCGTCGACTTGCCCGAGCCGGAAACGCCGGTGATGCAGGTCATCAGGCCCAGCGGCACTTCCAGCGTCACGTTGCGCAGGTTGTTGCCGCGCGCGCCTTCCAGCCGCAGCATCCGTTCCGGATCGGCGGCGCGGCGTTCCAGCGGCACTTCAATGCGTTTCACGCCTGACAGGTATTGGCCGGTCAGCGAGCGGGCGCAGGCGCGGATGTCTTCCACCGAACCGGCCGCGACCACCTCGCCGCCATGCACACCCGCGCCGGGGCCGATGTCGATGACAAAGTCGGCGGCGCGGATGGCGTCTTCATCATGTTCCACCACCAGTACGGTGTTGCCCAGATCGCGCAGACGCTGCAAGGTGCCCAGCAGGCGCTCATTGTCACGCTGGTGCAGGCCGATCGACGGCTCGTCCAGCACGTACATCACGCCCATCAGGCCCGCGCCGATCTGCGAGGCCAGGCGGATGCGTTGCGCCTCGCCGCCGGACAGCGTTTCGGCGGAACGGTCCAGCGACAGGTATTCCAGGCCGACGCTGACCAGGAAGTGCAGGCGCTCGCGGATTTCCTTGAGGATCTTGTCGGCGATCTCGCCTTTCTGGCCGGTCAGGGTCAGGTCGTTGAAGTAGCGGCTGGCGCCGAGGATCGGCAGCTTCACCACCGAGGGCAGGGTGCTGTCGGCGACGCGGACATAACGCGCTTCCGGCCGCAGGCGCGAGCCTTCGCAGGCAGTGCAGGCGCTGTGCAGCAGGTATTGGGCGAGTTCCTCACGCACGGCCGGTGACTCGGTTTCCTTGTATCGGCGTTCCAGATGCGGCAGCACGCCCTCGAAGGGTTGTTCACGGGTGCGGCGGTTACCGCGTTCGTCGGTGACGGTGAAGGCGATCTTTTGTCGCCCCGAGCCGTGCAGCACCACTTTGCGGAAGGCCTCCGGCAACAATTCCCACGGATCGTCCAGGCTGATGTTGAAATGCTGGGCCACGGCGGCGAGCTGGTTGAAATAGTAGGGGTGCAGCTTGTCCCAGCCGCGAATGACGCCTTGCGACAGCGGCAGCTCGGGATCATGGATCAGGGTGTCGGCGGAAAAGTGCGATTTCTGGCCCAGGCCGTCGCACTCCGGGCAGGCCCCCGCCGGGTTGTTAAAGGAAAACAGCCGCGGTTCCAGATCCGGCACCGCGTAACCGCAGACCGCGCAGGTGTGCTTGGCCGAAAACAGCAAGGGGTCGCGATCCCCCTCCATGAAAGCCACCAGCGCCAGCCCGTCCGCCAGCCGCAGCGCGGTTTCAAAGGACTCCGCCAGCCGCAGGCCGAGGTCGGCGCGCACCTTGAAACGGTCCACCACGGCTTCGATGGTGTGCTTCTTGTTCTTCTCCAGCGCGGGAGCGTC
>DASUIL010000278.1:0-3688 GCA_036273075.1 Fluviicoccus sp.
CCGCAGGAAATTGCCTTCCGGATCAAAACGTTCGCTCTGCAACTTCGGGTTGAATATGCGGAAATAGGGCGCGGCGTCATTGCCGGTGGACGCGCTCCATTGCCAGCCGCCGTTGTTCGCGGCCAGATCGCCGTCCACCAGGTGCTGCATGAAGAAGCGTTCACCCTTGCGCCAGTCGATGAACAGATCCTTGGTCAGGAACATGGCCGCGATCATGCGCAGGCGGTTGTGCATCCAGCCGGTGGCTCGCAGTTGCCGCATGGCCGCATCGACGATGGGAAATCCGGTTTTACCCTCACACCAGCGTTGAAACGCCACCTCGTCATCATTCCAGCGCAACTGCTCCGTTTCCAGGCGGAAGGGCCGGTGCTTGTTGACGCGGGGAAAACCGACCAGGATGTGCTTGTAGAACTCGCGCCAGCCCAGTTCGCTGATCCAGTGATCGATATCGGCGGAAGGACCGTAAGCCGCCAATTCATTGGCCGCCGCCTGCCAGCACTGGCGGGAGGAAATCGCGCCGATCGCCAGATACGGCGACAGACCGCTGGTGGCTTCGGACAAGGCCGGAAAATCCCGCAACTCGCGGTAACGGCGCGCATGCTGGTCGATGAACACGCCCAGCCGCGCCAGCGCCGCCGATTCGCCGCCCGGCCACAGCCGTTCCAGTTCCGGCAGCGGCACATGCGACGGGAAACCGGGAACCGACGCCGGAAGCGGATCGGGCCTGGTCCATACCGACACCCGCTTCAATGGCGCGGGCTGCACCCGGACGCCGCGTTCATAAATTTGTGAAAGCCAGTTCTTCTTGAACGGGGTATAGACCGAGTAGAAACGGCCGTCGCCGGTCAGCACTTCGCCGGGACCGACAATACACTGGTCGGCATGCATCTCGACGGCAATGCCATTGGCGCGCAACAGATCGGCGGCGGCCTTGTCACGAACGCGCTCGTTCCATTCGTACTGCTTGTTCCAGTAGATACGGTCGATGCGTTCGGTCTGGCACAGGGCCAGCAGCAAGGCGGGCACCGCCGAGAAATCGGGCGCCTCACGAATCAGCAGGGGAATATTCAGCGCCGCCAGCGTAACCGACAGTTCGCGCAGGGTGCGCAACTCCAGATCCAGCTGGCAGCCGGCCTTGTCATGCCGCCGCCATTGTTCAGGCGTCACCAGCCAGACCGCCGCGACTTCGGCTTCCGGGTCGCGGCAGGCTTCGCTCAGGGCGGTGTTGTCGATACTGCGCAGGTCGGCGCTCAGCCACAGCAGATGCCGGCTCATGCCGCGCGGTTTCCCTTGATGCGCTTCCATTGCACCACGCCCTGACGCACGCTTTGCAGGTCATTGAATATCTGCACGGCCTCGATGCTGCGGCGGGTGGTGCGCATGCCGCCGCCGCCAGCCCAGATCTGAACACCCAGCGGTAGCCGGAAGCGCAGTTCTTCCAGGAACTCGATGGCGCGGTTGCTGGGGAAAGCGGCGCTGAAAGACAGGATGACGATGTCCATCTTGTGCCGCGCCGCTGCCTGCACGATGTCACGCACCGGCATCTGCGCGCCGAAGGACACCGCATCCACCTGATCCAGGCGCAGCAGGGCTTCCACCATCAGGATGCCCAGCGTGTGATGCTCGTCGGGCGCGGTGGTCAACATGATGCGGGGCGTCGACGAGCCGGGGCGCAAGGAGCCGATGGTCTGCCGGATCAGTGCCTGCAATTCCTCGGTATAGAGATGCTCCTCGAAAATCTCGATCTTGCCGCTCATCCAGGCGTCACCGACGATGGTGTTGGCATGCTGCATCAGATCGAGAATGAAGGATTGCAGCCCCATCCGCACCATCTGGTGGTTCAGGTATTCGCGCACCTTGTGCGGCTCGCGGCTGCGCAGGATCTCAATCAGCTCCTGTTCCAGATCGGGGGGTAATATCGGACTGGGATTACCGTGGCTGGAAGCGACCAGCTTTTCCAGTTCCGGCATTTCCAGCGTGATGATCTTGCCGGGACGGAAACCGGCGTCCAGCAGGCGGCGGATGACGCGCAGCTTGTTGATCTGGGCCGGGCCATAAACGCGATCACCTTGGGCGTCGCGATCGGGATTGGGGAAGCCGTAACGGCGCTCCCACATGCGCAGCAGCTCCTTGGAGATGCCGGTTTCACGCTCCACGGCATTGATCGGCAGCAGGCCGGGAGCACCGGCGGCCTCGGACGCTTGCGAATTCAGGAATTCGATCATGATCATACCCTCGGGTCAGGCCAGTTTTTTCAGTTGCCGGATCAGGAATCCGATACCGGGCAGTTTTTCGTAAAGTTCTTCAGCGGCGTCCCAATAATCGCGATGGTATACCACGCGTCCCTGCCCATCGAATTTCAGGTGCGAACAACCCTTGATGGTCATGGCGCGGCCGCGTACCGCGAACTCAAAATCCCAGACCAGGAAGGCGCCCCGATCCTGACACACGGTTTCCCGGATCACGAAACGGGGCCGCTGCAACTTGCGGAACATTTCCGCGAACAACGTTTCCACCTGATCGCGGCGGTTGAACTCGTTGAATGGATCCTTGAAGTAGCAGACTTCCGCTTAAAATGTGCGGATCGCTGTCAGGGAATCCGGCGTCAAGGTTTCGTACCAAGCGGTCAGGGCGCGCAGGGTGTCAGCGTTCATTTTTCCAGCACCACCTGACAGACATCGGTACGGCCGGTCAGGAATCCCGCTTCGCAGTACCAGTAGTAGAAACGCCACAGGCGGATAAAGGCGCTGTCAAAACCCTGATGGCGGATGGCGGGCAGTTGCCGGTCAAAGGCATGCCGCCACTGTTTCAGGGTTTCAGCGTAATCCGGTCCGAAGAAGAATCGGTCGCGCTCGTTCAGACCGGCATCGGCGATTTCCCGGCTCAGACGTTGCGGCGAGGGCAGCATGCCGCCGGGGAAAATGTACTGCTGGATGAAATCGGTCTTGTGGCGGTAATCGTCAAATCGCTCATTGGCGATGGTAATGGTCTGGATCGCCGCGCGGCCGCCGGGCTTCAGCAACTGCTTCACCTGCCTGAAGTAGGTCGGCCACCATTCCTCGCCCACGGCTTCCAGCATTTCCACCGAGACAATGGCGTCGTACTGTCCCTTCAGGTCGCGGTAATCGCAGAAACGGAACTCCACCTTGCCTTCGGCAGGGGTGCCGATCACGCGCTGGTTGGCCCAGGCCAGTTGCTCGGTGGACAACGAGACGCCGGTGACAAAGCAGCCATAACGGGTTGCCGCATACTCCGCGAACGCCCCCCAGCCGCAGCCGATTTCCAGGATGTGCTGGCCGGGCTTCACGTCCAGCGCCAGCAACAGCCGGTCGTACTTGGCGGTTTGCGCCTCGCTCAGGCTTTGCCCTTCATGGGTGAAGAGGGCCGAGGAGTAGGTCATGCCCGGATCCAGCCACAGCCGGTAGAAATCGTTGCCGACATCGTAATGGGCATGGATGTTTCGGCGGCTGTTGCGGCGGGTGTTGCGGTTCAGCAGGTGGCGGACGCGGTAGAACACCGTGCCCAGGAAACTGCCGTGCAAGGCGCGATCCAGCACCGCCTCGTTGGCCAGCGCCAGCAGCAGCACCTGCAACATGTCGCTGCTGTCAATCTGGCCGTCGCGGTAGGCTTCCGCCACGCCGATATCCCCGCCGGACAGCACGCGGCCGACCCCGGCCCAATCGCGAAT
>DASUIL010000279.1:0-8050 GCA_036273075.1 Fluviicoccus sp.
GCGCGACGGGATTTTTTCAATATCGCAGTTATCGCCATAGATGGCGGCGACGCTGCTGGTCAGCACCACGCGCCGCACCGACGGGCAGGCGTTGACCGACTCCAGCACATTGCGGGTGCCTTCCAGCGCCGGACGCACCAGGGCTTCATTGGCGTCGGTGAAGCCTTCCAGCACGAACGGCGAGGCGGTATGCATGACAATGTCGCAACCTTCCATCGCGGCGGTGAAAGCGCCCTTGTCCAGCAGGTCGGCCTTGAACAGCTTCAATGTGCCGGCGCTGTTTTCCGCCATCTTCAGCAAGTGCCCGACGCTGGAGGCCTTGTTAGGATCGCGCACGGTGGCGTGCACGGTACAGCCTTCCTCGAGCAGGTATTTGATAATCCAGCCGGCAATGTAGCCGGATGCGCCGGTGACCAGGACGGTGGAGCGGCCGAGGCCGGGTTGGGTGGCTTGGTTCATGGTGTCCGGTATCCTTGCGGTTGATGATCGGGAACGGGAATCATTCTTCGTGAGCTAGAGAATAGTGCGCGGCGCGGCGGATTGCTACCGGCGGATCGGGCCAAGTTCCTGTCAATAAAAACCCCGCCGGAGCGGGGTTTGGTCCAACAGGGCGCGTCAGCTCCAGCTGGCGGCAATCAGGCTGTCCAGCGCGGTGTGCTCCGCTGTCGTCAATGTCGTGCTACCCGACGTGCGGTCGCCGAACACGGCCATGGCGCTTACCAGGGCATCCACCTCGCCGGCAAGCAGCACCTTGCCGTCACCCGCGCGGATTTGCTCCAGCTGGTTCCCGGCGCCCAGATACCAGTCCTTGATGGTCGCCTTGTTGCCGGTACCCAGGATGTTCACCACCAGGTCGTTGCCGGACTGCCGGAGCCAGACCTGGCTGCTTTGCGTGGCATCATTGATCCACAACTCGTCGGTGTTGCCCGCCGTGCTGTCCGTATCGATGATGACATCACTGCTTGACCCCTTGCGAAGCAGGTAGGTGTCATTGCCCAGCCCGCCGATCAGGGTATCCGCGGCATTCAGGCCGTCCAGCAGGTTGGCTCCGTCATTGCCGGTTATCACATTGGATAGACTGTTGCCCAATCCGTTCAGGTTGGCTGCGCCCGTCAGCGCAAGATTTTCCAGATTGGCGCCGAGCGTAAAGCTGACGGAGGAGGTCACCAGGTCCATCCCTTCCCCGGAGTACTCCGTCACCACATCCAGAAGGCTGTCCACAACATAACTGTCCTGGCCCAGGCCTCCCAGAAGCGTGTCATTACCCTGTTTGCCATCCAGGACATCATTGCCTGCTCCACCCGTCAGCACGTTGCGGGCGCCGTTGCCGGTGAGGGTGTTGTTGAGGGCATTGCCGGTACCGTTGATGGCCGACGCGCCGGTCAATACCAGCATTTCAATATTGTCGCCCAGCGTGAAGCTGACCGATGCATTGACCTTGTCGAGTCCGGCACTCACCGTTTCAACGACCGCATCACCTGCGTTATCAACAATATATGTGTCATTGCCCCCACCACCCAGCAGGGTATCGGCACCCGCCTTGCCATCCAGGGTATTGGCTGCAGCATTCCCGTTCAGCACATTCGCCAACTCATTACCCACCCCGTTTATCAGCGCGGAACCGGCCAGCGTCAGATTTTCCAGATGACTGCCCAAGACATAACCTATGGTGGAGATAACGCTATCAACGCCCTCGCCGGCCAGTTCGACAATAGAATCGCCGGCGGAGCCGACCACATAGGTGTCGTTCCCCAGGCCGCCGGTCATGGTGTCGTTGCCGCTGCCGCCATCGATGACATTGTTGCCGGCATTCCCGACAAGACGATTGTTGGCGGTGTTGCCGGTGGCGTTCGTATCGCCGGAGCCCGCCAGCTCAAGATTCTCGACATTGGCCGCCAGAGTCCAGCTGAGGCCGGAAACCACGGTATCGTTCCCTTCCGAGAGCCGTTCGGCAGTGACCTCAAGGGCCTGATTGACATAATACAGGTCATCCCCGGCGCCGCCCGCCATCGTATCCTTGCCCAGACCGCCATCCAGCACGTTGTTCAAGGCGTTGCCGGTCAGTGTATTTGCCAGTGCATTGCCGGTGGCGTTGAGCGAAACCCCGGTCAGGGTCAGCTTTTCCAGATTGTCACCCAGCGTGTAATCCTGGTCCGAAATCACCAGGTCCGTGCCCTGGCCCGCCAGTTCGACGATGGAAACGTTCGCCGAAGCCACATAGGTGTCATTGCCCAGACCACCCGCCAGTTCCATGTGATCCAGCGAGGTGCTGAAATCCAGGTAATCCGCCAGCGCCGAGCCCTTGAGCCGTCCGGAGGGTACGCCGGGCAGGTCGGACAAGGTCCAGGTGCGGTCGGCAAAACGGATTTCCTCGACGTTGCTCATGACATCGGCGCCGTCATCGCCATCCGCCAGGTTGATGTCGGTGATCAGGATGGCGCGGCCCTCGTGCACCAGGGAATAACCGGCTGCGTTTCCGGAGAATACGGCCGCATCCGTGCCAAGGCCGCCGGCCAGCCAGTCATTGCCCGCACCGCCGGTCAGAGTGTCATTGCCGCTGCCGCCGATTAAGACATCTTCCTGGTTGCCGACTCCTGTCAGCTGCTCTCCCGGCTGACTCGCACCAATCACATCCGAAAAGGCCAATTGCAGGTCGGAATGGCTGAAATGGTCGAAGAAGCCATCAACAAAGACTACAGAAAATGAAAGGTCTGATGGGCCCACAATCTCAAGACGGCTATCGTATCTGAGGATCTGCAGATCCGCTCTTTCCATAGACTGGAAGGCCAGCGTGTTCATTTCCGAACCGTTGGCGCCGTCATTAAAGTCCTCGATTACCCAGTCAAATCCGAACGGGCCGCTGAACACGTAGGTATCGTTCCCTGCACCGCCATCCAGAAGGTTGTCGGCCATGTTGCCGACCAGGATATCGTTGCCCTCATACCCCCGGATTTCGGAAGTATCACCCGCAGCCACCAGCACATCCCGAACGGTCGTTCCGTACACGGCATAGTCCCCCGGTTGGGAGCGGCGAAGCAGCATGCCGCTCCCAGCCAGATAATCCCGATCCAGTATCAGGGACACATCATCCAGCTGCAATGCCCACTGGCTGGAGTTACCCGTGGCAAAATAGTGGTTCAGCATCAGGGTTGAATTCTGGAAATTCCGCGCGTTCATGCCATGCAGCAGCAGACCGTCGGCGCACGCTTCCAGCATCAGTTCCTGATAGTCGGCGGCATTGGCGATATCGATGACGTTGGTTGCCCCGGACGGGCTGTCATGGATTTCGTAGCTGCCGTCGAAACGGCTGAACAGGTAGGTATCGTTGCCCTCGCCGCCATCGAGGCCCTGGAAGTAGCTGTCCATGCCCGGCCTGGCGCCCGCGACAATCACATCACGGCCTGACGTGCCGTAGATGCTGCCGGTGCCGGGAATGCCCCACTGGACGGTCTGCTGCGTCGCAGGCCCGGACAGATAGGCGCGATCCAGCCGGATTTCCGTATCTTCAATCCGCAGGAGGTATTGCGCTTCATTGCCCGGGGCGAAATAACCCGAGAGCGTCACACTGGAGAGGCTGCTATCACGGCCAACAACGTCCATCCGCAAATCGCTACCCTGACGGTAACTACTCAGCATCAACGCGTTACGCAGGCCGGACATTTCCAGGGTATTCACCTCCGTCGCCGGACCGGCATCGGCAATGACGTCATGGCCGAATGATTGTCCGCTGAAGCTGTACGCGTCATTGCCCGCGCCGCCCGACAGGAAATCGTCACCGTCACCGCCCGCCAGGAAATCGTTGTAGCTGCTTCCTGTCAGCACATCGTTCCCGCCGCCGCCCAGCAGTCCTCCGGCACCGGTGCCGGATACCGTCAGGTTTTCAGACGCCCCGGTTCCGCTCCGGATGTTCATGGTTTCGCGCGGCCCGGTAAAATTGGCCGCATCCAGCGTGTAAGTTTCTCCGTTTACCTCTATGGCATAGGAGGCAAGGGGTATCATCCGGTCCATGTTCCATGGCCCGTATATCATGATAATGCTTGGGGAGTATGGGCTATACGCGTCTGCTTCTGCGATCGACCAGTTGTTGTAATAATCAAGGGTTACATCAAGGTTGCCGCCACCCTCCAGATCAAAAACCAGCGTATTTCGCTCCCCGACATTGGGGCTTTCGGTCATGTCATGGTTATATTCACTGATGTAGGTGTAGTTCATGGGAATCACATCCATCCCCGTGAACACATACCTGTCGTTACCGGCGCCACCACAAAGGGAATCTTCCCCATAGCCGCCATAGAGCACGTCGTCGCCGTCCTCACCATACAACTTGTCGTTACCCAATCCCCCAACCAGCGTTTCCCCCCGTTGACCGCCAACCAGTGTGTCATTGCCCTCGTTACCCAACAAGGCGATATCGTCGTAATTGGAAACCAGATAGTCCGATGTGCCGGTGCCTGCAAGAATTTTGACGGGACCGCCGTATTCCAGGCCGGAAGGGTCCAGATTGATCTGCGCTCCCTGCACTGACAAGGCGTACTTTGGTGCGCCCGGAGCCGCAGAAAAATAATCCTGAACTGTCACACTGTCGTCCGGGCTTCCCGGATATCCGTAATACACCGAAATCCGCAAGTCGTTCGAAAGTCGGCTCATGACCAGCCCTTCGCTTGCCCCAAGGTCGAATTCGAGGACATCCTGGCCGCCGCCCTCCGGGGAATAGCCCGCCATGACCATGTCTTGGCCAAAGTGCCCGCTGAACACCAGCCGGTCATCGCCGCCACCGCCAATCAAAATGTCGTTGCCGTTTCCGCCCAGCAGGGTATCCCCCTGATTTCCACCCAGCAGCCAGTCATTCCCGTTCATACCGATCAGCACCGCCGACTCCTCCGGTGAAGCAGCCGTCAGCATGTCATCAGTAAAGGTGCCCTTGCGGACACTCAGCATCGGCACCGGTTGGGTCTGGTTCAGCAAATGATCGATGTTGATCGACAGGCCCTCCGCCTGCACCAGGTAGTGTTGGGTGCCCATCGCCGTGTTGAGCAGGCTGACCTGCCCCCGAAGTTCGGACAACCCGGCATCCTGATAGAGGCTGATCCGGGTATTGCCGCCATCTACCTGCAGCACCTGTCCTTCCTGCATGGCAAAGCGCAGCTTGTCATCACCCATGGAGTCAGGGGAGGCTTCTATCTGGTCAAAGCCGAAACCGGACTCGAAAAAGAAGATGTCGTCATCAGAACCGCCGCGAAGCACATCATTACCGTGTCCGCCAACCAGCACATTACGACGACTGTAGTTTCCTTGCAGGATGTCATTACCGCTCCCGCCAAACATCATCCCTTCATACTGAAAGTTGTCATTGTCTGCAGAGCCATACTGGGTCAGCAGGCCATAACTTAACTCATAATTATTCAACAGTTCAGACAGGTTCAGATCCATGCCGCCAAAACGCAGGATGGACCGGGTATCGACCACTTGCTTATTCCAAAACAAATCAGGATCCGTGGAGAAAAATCCGGACAGGGTTACTTTAGGGCCGCTCGATCCCAGAACGGAAATTTCCAGACCATCACTTCCCACCGAGCTGATATTCAGGATGCGGCCGTAAAAGGCTGAAAAATCAAGGATATCGGTCCGGGCCTGATCCGGAATCGAGCCACCCGGGAATACCGGTGTTTCAATGACATCGTTACCGAAATCGCCCTCGAATCGGAAAATGGTAGTTCCCCGACGCCAGTTGTAGGTGTCGTCGCCCGCGCCGCCGGATACTACCCGGATGCCAGGCGTCATCAGGTCAAAGTTATCGTTCCCCGCTGTTCCCCTGACCAGCAACGGCGAGGAGCCGGCCTGTCCCAGAAAATCACGATCCAGATCGAATTCGGTTCCTTCGAGACGTAGCTTGTATTGCGTCGTGCCGGCGGGATCGAAGAAGCCAGCCACCAGCACCGTGGACAACCCGTTCTGGCCCTGGGCCTCCAGCAGCAGGTCGTTGCCGTTGCGAGTGGCCTGCAGGCTGCTCATGGTGAAATCGGAGAAATCCAGCGTCGAGACGGACGGAGCACCGTACGGGTTGTCCGCGATGACATCGTGTCCGCCATCGTCAGCAAAGACATAGACATCCGAACCATCACCGCCATCCAGAAAGTCATCCCCGGCGCCACCGGCCAGCAGGTCGTTACCGGCGCCGCCGGTCAGGGCATCCGTCCCTGCGGTTCCCCAGAGGATTTGCTGCATAGCAGTGCCGTTCGGCATCACATCCAGCTGCACCTTGCCCCACGCCAGGCTGAAAGCCCCCTGACCCACTCCGCCAACGATCGTGGCCGTTGACGATCCGTCCAGGGTGGAAATGACAACGTCGCCCGATCCATCCGAATGGCTGACAACCAGGTCCGTACCGGTTAGTGCGGTGAAATCCAGCGAATTGAGCTCGGTGTCGGCATACGGGGAGGCATCAAAAATCTGGTCATGGCCGAACCCCGGAGCAAAGACATAGACATCTTCCCCGTAGCCGCCATAGAGTTGGTCATCACCCTCATATCCGTCAAGCTCATCGGCATCCGCTGTGCCGTTCAGGGTATCGTTTCCGCTGGTACCGTTAATCGTGGACATGACTGTGCTCTCCATGAGGCAATGGCTTTGGCAATTAGTGGGAAGGGCTGCGGAAGGGGCCGGACTGCATGACCGGCGGCATGTTTCTTTCCTGAAACCCGGGGATTCCTGTTGTTTACATTGTGGTAAAGCCGCCGTGTAAAATCCACGGCTGACGCGGGGATTTGGCATGAGCGCCCGCTTCCACCCGACGAGCAGCGAAAAATCCTTTCAACCCAACCGGTTAACGCCATCCATGAAAAGCCTGGATCTCTTCTGCACCGTCATCGACAACTTCGGAGACATCGGCGTCTGCCGCCGCCTAGCGCTGCAGTTGCACCGCGAATACGGCCATGCCGTGCGCCTGTGGGTGGATGACCTGTATAGTTTCAGCCGCCTGTCTCCGGAGCTGGATACCCGGGCAGCCGTGCAAAACTGGCAAGGGCTGGAAGTTCGTCACTGGGTCGACGGCGCTGCCGACGGCGTCACCCCGGCGGACATTGTCATCGAAGGCTTCGCCTGCCGCTTGCCCGAATCGTTCATGCACGCCATGGCGCAACGGCAACCCGCCCCGCTATGGCTGAACCTGGAATACCTTTCCGCCGAGGACTGGACACTGGGCTGCCATGGCCTGCCCTCACCGCACCCGCGCCTGCCGCTGCGGCAATATTTCTTCTTCCCCGGATTCGACCCGCGCGGCGGCGGGCTGCTGCGCGAACAGGACCTCCTGACGCGACGCGATGCCTTCCAGCAAGACCCGGACGCGCAACAGGTATTCTGGGAACAGCTGAATTGCCCCGGAGCGATGCAGGCCGGAAAGCGCATTTCACTGTTCGCCTATGAAAATCCGGCTGTCCCCGCCCTGCTGATGCAACTGGCCGGGGAAGCGGAACCTGTTTTCCTGGCGGTTCCTGAAGGCCGTGTTCTGGCGGAAGTCAGCCGCTGGTGCGGCCGCGAATTGCGCGCCGGGGACCGCCTGTCGCAGGGAAGCCTGAGCATAGCGGTGTTGCCCTTCCTGTCGCCGGACGAATACGACCGCCTGCTTTGGGCCTGCGATCTCAATTTCGTGCGCGGCGAGGACTCCTTCATCCGCGCGCACTGGGCCGGGCGGCCGCTGGTCTGGCACATCTATCCGCAGGACGATGAGGCCCACATGGTCAAGCTGGAGGCCTGGCTGGCGCTTTGCCGGAAGTGGTTGCCGGAAAGCTGGCTGGAACTGCAACGGCAATGGAATCACGGCGCCATCGACGCGGCCGGACTGTTCCGCGACTGGCCCGAAGTCATCCGGGGCAGCGCCGATTTCAGCCGCCACTTGTCCGCTCAGCCCGACCTGGCCGCCCGACTTGAAGAATTTTGTGCTGAACGGTGATGCGTTTTCAGCCGGCTCAGGTAAAATGCGCGCCTTATTCCCCCATGACTACTATGTGAAACATCATGAAGACAGCAATGGAACTCCGCGCCGGTAACGTGT
>DASUIL010000280.1:0-2989 GCA_036273075.1 Fluviicoccus sp.
GGAATCGCCAAAACCGCGCAGCCAGGTGAACTGGCGCTTGGCCAGCTGCCGCGTGGCGACTATCCCGCGATAGCGCATTTCTTCCCGATCCATCAGTCCGTCGAGATATTCCCAGACCTGCCGGTAGCCCACCGAGCGCATGGACGGCAGATCGGGCGACAGGTCGCCGCGCGCGCGCAGGCGCTCCACCTCATCGATGAAACCGCGCTCCAGCATCAGGTCGAAACGGCGCTCGATGCGCTCATGCAGCATGGCGCGATCGTCCGGCATCAGCGCCAGTTCCAGCACGTTCCACGGTAGTGATTGGCTGTGCTGTTCGGCGTGCCATTGCGACATCGGCTTGCCGGTCACCAGCCAGACTTCGAGCGCGCGTTGCAGACGCTGGGAGTCGTTCGGTTTCAGGCGGGCGGCGGTAATGGGGTCCACATCGGCCAGGCGCGCATGGATGGACGGCCAGCCGTGTTGCAAGGCATCGGCTAGGATGGCAGCGCGAACCGATTCATCGGCTTCGGGCATGTCGGCCAGACCATCCTTCAGCACCTTGAAATAGAGCATGGTGCCGCCGACCAGCAGCGGAATGCGTCCGGCCGCATGGATTTCCTCCATAGCTGACAGGGCGGCGCGGCGGAAATCGGCGGCGGACCACGCTTCAGCGGGATCAATCACGTCGATCAGGCGGTGCGGCGCGCGCGCCAGCTCGGCGGCATCGGGCTTGGCGGTGCCGATATCCATGCCCTGGTAAATCATGCCGGAATCCACCGAGATCAGCTCGAAACGTCCGGTTTCCGCCAGCTGGATGGCCAGCTCGGTTTTGCCGCTGGCGGTCGGCCCCATCAGGAAAACGGCGGGCGGCAGCGGTTGATCCGGCAAGGCGAGTGACATGAAGGCGTTCCGTTGGATTGATTGGCGCTATTGTAATGGCTGCGCCGCCGGCCTGCCCGTTTTCCTCCTCATCATTTTTGGGCTTGCCCTCACAACTTGACAGTAAAAAGATTGTCGAACCCGGTCGGTCTTGTTACATTCATCTCATTTTGCGCCTCTTTACCACCAACGGAATAACAACATGAAAATAGTCCGCCTCTTCAAGGCTGTCGCTGTAGCCGGAGTCGTTCTGGCCGGGTCGGGATGCTCGGTGAATCACGCGATCGGCACCCAGATCAACAAGTTCTCCCAGGAGCATGTGCTCCCGGCGGCCATGACGCTGGATGACATCGGTCTGATCTGCCACTCCAACGAGAGCTTCGTGCCGCTGCTGATGGGGTATAACGCCTTCAAGGTGGACAGCGACCTGATGCTGTCGGTGAGCTATGCGGGCGCCGCCATGTGCACCGAGCACGAGGCCGTGGAAAAGGAACTGTGGTCGAGCCTGGCCGAGAAGCAGGGCTGGATCAACGTCGCTACCGACGCGCGCATTGCCCAACAACTGCTGAACCGGGATGCCGGTAACCGCCAGTTGAAGTCTTATACCTACATGGCCAACTATTTCCGCAACAAGTACGGCTATGAAATCGGTGATGAAAAGTGCCCGAAGTTCAGCAAGGACATTGAAGAGCACGTGATGCTGGTGGGCGCCACTTCCGCATTGCAGGCCTTGCAGAATGACATTGCCTCGGGTCGCCTGATTGATGTCGACATGGGCATTCCCGCCAAGGTCGGCCGCGCCATGAAGTGCCTGGACAACGACAAGTGGTGGGGCGAGCCGAAGGCGATCCGCGCCGCGCTGACCACCATCCTGCCGGAAAATGCAGCCGCGGAAGCCCAGGCCTGGGAAGACCTGCAAGCTGCCACCGATGTCGGCTTGCAGGGCGGCGTCCGCCTGACGCACGCCATTTACGCCTCGATGGCTTCCGGCAAGGATCGTCAGGATTTGCTGCGTGACGCGCTGAAGCGTTTTGAAGCCATTCCCGCCGATGCGCTGAATCCGAAATACCGGTTGCTCGACCAGATGGCCTCTTTGCAAATCCGCCACATCGCCGACCGTTACTGGATGCGCTATGAAGGTCGCCGCGCCCCGACCATCGGCTTCAGCCAGTTCTGGGACGAGCGCAAGCTGAACATCAACGTCAACCAGTTCAATGACATCATCGATTCCGTGCAGTAAAAAACAGAAGGGCGTACTCAGGTACGCCCTTCTTGCTTTCCAGTCACCCCTGCCCCGCTACCGCCCCCGCCAGAACAGTTTATCCAGTTCCGCCAGCGACATCTGCCGCCAGGTTGGCCGTCCGTGGTTGCATTGGCTGCTGAATTCCGTGGCCTCCATATCGCGCAGCAAGGTATTCATTTCCGGCAGGGTCAGCTGACGGTTGGCGCGCACTGCGCCGTGGCAGGCCATGGTTCCGAACAGTTCGTTGATAGCCTCCTCGACCCGCGTGGACTGGCCGTGTTCGCGCAAATCCGCCACCACATCCCTTACCAGCGGCAGAATATCGGCCTTGGGCAGCAGCGCCGGAACCGACCGGATCGCCAAAGCTTCTTCACCAATACGATCGACCTCGAAGCCCAGCCGGGCAAACCATTCCCGCCCCTGCTCGGCCAGCTCGGCCTCGGTGCGCGACAGGGCGACCGTTTGCGGAATCAGCAAGGGCTGCGACGCCAGCCTGCCCGCTTCCCAGGCTGTTTTCAGCCGCTCATAGACCAGCCGCTCGTGCGCGGCGTGCATATCCACAATGACGAGGCCCTGTGCATTCTGCGCCAGGATGTAAATGCCGTGCAGTTGCGCCAGGGCATAACCCAGGGGCGGCATGCCCGGCGTGGCGGCGCTGTCCGGCAACGGCCGTAGGGGCAGCCCGGCGACGTCATCCGTTGACGTAACGGCATCGCGCATCGGGGCCAGATAGTCCGACAAGGTATCCTGCAACTGGCGCGGAACCGGCGGTGCGCCGTGACTGCTCCACGACAAACCCTCATGCAGCCGACCCGGCGACACCGGTAGCGACAGCAAGGATTGCTCCATCGGCGCGGTGATTGAACTGCCGTCAATGACCGGCGT
>DASUIL010000281.1:0-4720 GCA_036273075.1 Fluviicoccus sp.
GCGCAAGCCGCTGGAGGTGCGATTGGTGGTGCTATTATCGGTGCCATGATCAAAGCAGACGAGGGAAAATATATGTTCGCTCCTCCCTTGGAAGATAATAACTTCATTGCCGCGTTACTCAAGATTTCCAGAAAAGAAAACTAACTCTGTAACCGATGAAATGATTCTTCCACAGATCCAAATAAGAATATTAACGGTGACAAATCTCTATCGAATCTTGTCGTTGTGTTTGAGATGCTTTTATCTGTGCAGTGTACGGCCTAACTTAATGTTCAAGCGTGATAACACCCCAACCAATTATGGTTCACGTTTTTATGGTTCTGAGGTACTCTCAGTTCTTGATTTCAGTTGGTGTGTTACACCTTAACAAAGTTGTTATCCCAATTTGACCATTACCCTAGCTGATTGCTGATGCTGCTACTCTGCCAGACCGGCGTCATTCCCGTCCCCCCGGGAATGACGCCTCCCCCTCAATACAGCAAGTTGCTGAAAGTCTGATAAACCGGCGCACTCACCCCCTTCACCCGGAATTTTTCGGCCGCGCCAATACTGCCCGACCACAAATACAGATGGTTGGTCCACGTCCCCGACTCCCAGCGCTTCAGATAATAATCCGACCCGCTCACCGTCGACGTATCCCGAAACGCCACCAAATCCCCATCCTGCAAGCATTCCGACGCCGCCCGCGACAGATTCTCCACCCGCAGCCGGTTCGAACTGTCACCCTGTTTCGGATAATAGGCATAGTTGCCGCCACCACCGCCCAGCCACCAGTTCCACAGATAGCCCGGATACTTGCGCGATTCGATCTCGATCATGTCGCCGGTTTGCAGGCAGCCGGTTTGCGGATAGTAGAAGTCGCGCACCTGCCAGCGGCTTTCCAGATTGGCGCTGTTGCCGGTGGCGGTAATCCAGGCCGTGGCCGAGCTTCCGGTGCGCAGGGCCAAATTGTTGGCAGTGCTCTCAATCGCCACGTTGCCGTAACGGGCATTCACCGGCTTGAAGCTGCGGGTGGGTGTGGCGGCGTCGGCCTTGGCAAAGGCGGCGACCGGGTAGTGGTCGGAATAATCCTTGAACTGGTAGCGTTCCACACCACCTGTGACTTCCCAGCGCGGGGATACCACATCACGCGCCTGATTCTGCCAGGACGACGGCTGGGCGTAGTTTTTGGCAACCAGGATGTAATCCAGATATTCACTTGCGGCCGTCGGGTAGTTGTAGTTGGCGATGCCGTTGGTGCGCGGGTCCCAAGTGTAGTCCACGCCGACATAGGCCGTGGGGGCGTTCACGTCCAGCGTGCTCAGCATGCTGGCGTATTCCGGGCTGGTGCGCACCACATTCATGTCGCCGCCAATCAGTACTACTTCGTTGGCGGGAATGCCTTTACCGGCCAGAAAATCACGGATATTGGTGAATTGCTGACGGCGGACCGCCTCCGGTTGCCCGGTGCTGCAACTGCTGTCCTGCGCCTGCACATGCGTGCCGACGATGTGGTACTTCTGGCCGTTGCGGTTGATGCGCACATAGACGAAACCCTTGTTGGACAGGGCGTCCGCACCGCAACCGGCGCTATAGACGAACTGGACTTTTTCCTCGATCGGCCACTTGCTGACGATGGCCACGCCGCCGTCTTCCGGGGTCATGGATGAGTAAGCGCCCAGCGTGGCGTTCCAGCCTGCTGTGTCGCGACCCAGCACCGGCGTCTGGTAGGGATACTGCGTGGCCAATCCGCTCAGCAGTGTTGCCGAGGCGGTGTTGTCGAAGGCTTCGTTGAGAATAACGACGTCCTGATTCTTCAGGTAATCGGCTTGGGCGATCATCGATGCCCGCAGGTTCTGTCCCCAGTTGGGGTAAAGGTTGGTCGAGAGCATGTAGACGTTGTGGGTCAGCACGTGCAGGCCGTCGGTGTAGCTGTCGGCCAAGGCGGCGGCGGGGGAGAGCAGCAGCGGCAGCAGCAGGCCGCCGGTGGTCAAGGTTGTTTTCATCAAGCACCCGGATTTGTGATGGTTGTTATGGGTGTGCCGAGCTTAGAAGCCATGCCAAGGCCGGGACAGAACGGGGAGGGCCAAAAAGGGGATATTGGCGGCCAGCCGACGGACGGTTGGCGCGGCTTGCCAATGATCAAGACTAATGGGTCATTGCCAGATCAGGACTGGCGGGTAGAATGCCATTTTTATCGATATTGCGCCTGCCTCCATGCCCGCCATCTTCCTGTTGCTGTTATTCCAGTTGCTGGGGGAACTCTCCGTCCGCCTGCTGCCCATTCCGCTTTCCGGTAATCTGGCGGGCATGCTGCTGTTGTTCATTTTTCTGGTGATCCACGGCCGCGTGCCGGAAAGTCTGGCGACCTTTGCGCCGAAGTTCCTGCAACACCTGACGCTCTATTTCCTGCCGGTCTCGGCCGGGGTGATGACGCTGGGAGCCTTGCTGGCAGCGGAAGGACTGCGCATCAGTCTGGTGATGGTGCTGTCGACGATCATCCCGCTGGTTGCGGTGGCCGCCTTGCTCGATTTCCTGCTGAAGGGGCGCAAGCATGTCTAGTTTGATGCATTCACCCCTGCTGTGGCTGACGGTCACGCTGACCTGTTATCAGGCCGGTTTCTGGCTGCACCGCCAACTGCGCGAGCCGTTGTGGTTCCCGCCGATGCTGATCGCGCTGTGCCTGCTGATCGGCGGCCTTCTGGCGTTCAACGTGCCCTATGACACCTATTTCCAGGGCAACCAGTTCATCCATTTCCTGCTGGGTCCGGCCACGGTGGCGCTGGCGGTGCCCCTGTACCAATCTTTGCCGCGCCTGAAAGCGGCGGCGGGGCCGTTGGGGCTGACACTGGTGTTCGGCTCGGTGCTGGGCGTGGCCTCGGCCATGAGCCTGGCGTGGCTGCTGGACCTGTCGCACAACAGTGTATTGGCCTTCGCCACCCGCGCCGTGACCACGCCGATGGCATTGGGCATTGCCGAAAAGATCCATGCGCCGCTGGCGCTGGCCTCGGCCATCATCATCATTTCCGGCATTATCGGCGCCATGCTGGTGGAGCCGCTGCTGGGCTTCATCCGCACCGACATGGCGCGCGGTTTCGCGCTGGGCATGGCGGCGCACGGCGTCGGTACGGCGCGGGCCTTGCAGATCAGTCCCACCTGCGGCGCGTTTGCCGCGCTGGGCATGAGTCTGAACGGGGTGTTGACGGCCTTGTGGCTGCCGGCCGCTATCGGAATGTGGTTCCGCTGACTCCGTCCGGGGCCCATCGCTTTATGGCGATGCGGCTCCATTCCTGCTATGATTGGCCAGCCGAGTACGAACTCGGTTTTTTTGTGTCCGGTCAACCGGAAAAATTCCCGCTTCATCCCTGTACCGGGGCTGGAGTCTTTTGCTTTTCATAAGGTGAAAATCGGATGCCAAGGCCTGCCGAGACCTGGTTGTTGCCCGATGGGGTGCAGGATGTCCTGCCCGCCGAGGCCGCGCGCCTCGAATCGCTGCGCCGCCGTTTGCTGGACCTGTTCGCCGTCTGGGGCTACGAGCTGGTGTTCCCGCCGCTCATGGAGTACCTGGAGTCGCTGCTGACAGGTTCCGGCCACGACCTCGACCTGATGACCTTCAAGATTACCGACCAGCTCAGCGGTCGCCTGATGGGAGTGCGCGCCGACATCACGCCGCAGGTCGCCCGTCTGGACGCGCACTGCCTGCCGCGCCCGCACGCGGCCCGTTACTGCTATTCCGGCACGGTGCTGAATACCCGTCCGCAATCGCTGGAAGCTTCGCGCAGCCCCATCCAGATCGGCGCCGAGCTGTACGGCCATGCCGGAGTCGATGCCGATATCGAAATCCTGCGCCTGATGCTGGACATGCTGGACGCCTCCGGCGTGCGTGAAGTGCATCTGGATCTGGGCCATGTCGCCATTTTCCGGGAGCTGGCTGTCGCCACCGGGCTCAGCCCGGAAACCGAAGCCCGCCTGTTCGATATCTACCAGCGCAAGAGCCTGCCGGAGTTGCAGGACTTGCTGCCGCAATTGCCGCACGGGGAATGGTTCGCCGCGCTGGGTGCGCTGTCCGGCGATGCCTCAGTGGTGGAAGAGGCGATCAAGCGCCTGGCGGGTGTGCCGTCCGCCGTGTCACAAGCGCTGGCCGACTTGAGCGCGGTGATCGCCGCGCTGGGCGACTCCCATCCGCTGGTGCGCGTGTCTCTGGACCTGAGCGAACTGCGCGGTTATCACTATCATACCGGCCTGGTGTTCGCGGCCTATGTCAGCAATTCCGCCACCGAAATCGCCAAGGGCGGCCGCTACGACCGCATCGGCGAAGCTTTCGGCCGGGCGCGTCCGGCCACCGGTTTCAGCGCCGACCTGAAAGCGCTGCTGGCGCATGCGGACGCACCTGAACTGCCGCAAAGCATTCATGCCCCGGCCGGTAACAGCTTTGCGCTGCGCGAGGCCATCCGCCATCTGCGCGCCTCGGGCAATATCGTCATCCAGGCCCTGCCTGGCGATGCCGCCCAACCGGCCGACCTCGGCTGCACGGCGGTACTGACGGAACAGGACGGGCAGTGGACAGCCATACCATTGTAAAACCTTGGCGTCCGGCTTTCGGGCCGGGCGTCAGTCAACGTGTTCCAGGGCGCAAGCCCGACCAACTGTAACAAGGGTCAGAAACCATGGGTAAGAATGTTGTCGTGCTCGGCACGCAATGGGGCGATGAAGGCAAGGGCAAGATTGTCGACCTTCTCAC
>DASUIL010000282.1:0-13700 GCA_036273075.1 Fluviicoccus sp.
GTGAAGGGCAAGGGCGACATGGAAACGTGGTGGCTGGTGCGCGCGCGTCCGTCAGTCTGATTTTTTTCACAGGCTTTAACCCCTTTTCGACGGAGTCCGCGTTTACCCCTGTATCTTCCACCCGCCAGGATACAGACCATGACCGGGAAATCCCTTACGCGCGCCGCTGTTGTCACGCTTTCACTTAGCACTCTCAGCCTGGCCGTCGCCCAGACCCGCCCCGATATTTCCGTGTTGCCAGCGACACCGCCCGCGCCCGAGGGCGCGCTGGTGAAATTCGCGCCGGGCACGCAGATCGCGGCCCCTAACCGTCCGCAACTGATCGTGGCCGGTGCGCGCGAGCCGATCGTATTGGAAAGGGTGCAGGTGCGCGGCGAGGTGGCCGGTCATGCCGCCCGCACCCGCATCGAGATGACCTTCCGCAACCCCAATCCGCAGGTGCTGGAAGGGGAATTGCAGTTCCCGTTGTTCGACGGCCAGTCGGTGGCGGGCTTTGCGCTGGATATCAACGGCGAGCTGCGCGATGCGGTGCCGGTGGACAAGGCCAAGGGCCGTCAGGTGTTCGAGGACACCATCCGCCGCCGGATCGACCCGGCGTTGCTGGAGGTGACGCAGGGCAACAATTACAAGCTGCGGGTCTATCCGCTGCCCGCTAACGGCACGCGGCGGGTTGTGCTGGATATTGTCGAGACGCTGCCGGTTCAGGGCAATCAGGCCTTGTACCGCCTGCCGTTGCAGTTCAGCGGCGTGTTGCCGGAACTGGACTTCGGGCTGACCGTGGCCGGACGAACAGCGGCGCAGGTGCATGGCCGGGGCGCGGCGGAAGGTTTGCGGTTCAGCACCGCCGACGGGCTGCTGAAGGCGGCGATGACATCGGGCAAGACGGCGGCAGACCGCGAATTCACCGTGGCGCTGGACGAACCGGCGGAGCGGCGGCTGGTGGTGGCGATGCAGGAATTCAACCGCCAGACCTATTTCTACGCGGAAGTGCCGGTGGCGGACGGCGAGGCGATGCTGCCACGACCCGCGCCGCGCCGTATCGGGCTGGTCTGGGACGCCTCCGGCTCCGGTGAGGGGCGCGATCATGCCAAGGAATTGGCCTTGCTGGACCAACTGTTCCGGCGCTGGGGCGATACCGAGGTGCAACTGGTGCTGGCCCGTGATACCGCGGAACCGGGCGGGGTTTTCACGATACGCCAGGGCGACTGGCGCGCGCTGCGTCAGGCTCTGGAACGGGTGGTCTATGACGGCGCTACGGCGGCGTCGGCGTTGTCGGCGCCCTCCGGCACGGCGCTCAACCTGCTGGTGGGCGACGGGCTGGTGAATTACGGCGCGGCTGTCATGGCGGAGTCGCGCGCGCCGCTGTTCGCGGTCAGCGCGGCGCTCAGCAACAACAACGCCGCGCTGCGGCAGGCGGCGGAAAAGAGCGGCGGTGCGCTGCTCGACCTGACGCGCCTGCCGGTGGAGGAAGCGGTCTCGCAAATCGTCAACCGCCGCCTGCAACTGGCGGGCTGGTTGGGGGACGGGGTGGCGCAGGTCACGGCCTTGTCGCGCCAGCCGGAGAACGGCGTGCTGACGCTGGCTGGCGTGCTGACCGGCGACACCGGCCGCCTGCAACTGCAATTGGCGCAAGCCGACGGCCGCCTCCGCACGGTGGATGTTCCTTTGAACCGGCAACCGGCGGGCGCGCTGGCCGCGACCCGCTGGGCGTCGCTGCAACTGGCCGAACTGCAAGCCGATCCCGAGGGCAATCGCCCGGCGATCCGCGCGCTGGGCCGCCGTTTCAACCTCGTGACGCCGGAAACCTCACTGATCGTGCTCGATCAGGTACAGGACTATGTGAACAACGAGATCGAGCCGCCGGAGCCGTTGCAGGCGGAATACCGGCAACTGCTGGCGAACCGCGTCAAGGGACAGCAGCAGGAGCGCTTTGCCCATCTGGAAACCGTGGCGGCGCGCTTCCAGGAAAAAGTGCGGTGGTGGGAACAGGAGTTCTCCACCAAGCCCCAGCCGAAACGCAAGGCTGAGATGGCGGTGGGCCTGGCCGCGCCCGCGATGGCGCGGCAGGATGCGCCGCTGGCGGAAAGCATGCAGGCCGGTGCCGCCGATCGCCGGATGCGGGCGGCGGCGAATCTCGTCGCGTCTCCGGCGGCGATGGCCCCGTCGGCGGAAGCAGCCGAATTGAAGGGGCTGCGCGACAGCGGTGACTCGTCTACCGTGGCCGGGACCATCAGCCTGACGCCGTGGCAGCCCGACGCCCCCTACACCCGAACCCTGCGCGCTGCTCCGGCCGCCGAGGTCTACAGCCTCTACCTGCAAGCCCGTCCGCAGTGGCGCGACAGCACCGCGTTCTATCTGGATGCGGCCGATATCCTCTTCGAGAAAAAACAGCCGCAACTGGCGCTGCGCGTGCTGTCGAACCTGGCGGAAATGAATCTGGAGAACCGCGCCATCCTGCGTGTGCTGGCCTATCGCCTGCAACAGGCCGGACAGCCCCGGCTGGCCATTCCGGTACTGCAAAAAGTGCTGGCGCTGGCCCCGGACGAGCCGCAGTCCTGGCGTGACCTGGGGCTGGCGCAGGCCGCTGCCGGACAGCCGCAGGCGGCGGTGGACAACCTGTGGCAGGTGGTGTCGCGCCCCTGGAACGGCCGCTTCCCGGATGTGGAGCAAATCGCGCTGGACGAATTGAACGCCATTGTCGCCACCAGCCCGAAGCGCCTGAACACCGGCGGCATCGACCCGCGCCTGCTGCGCAACCTGCCGGTGGGCCTGCGCGTGACGCTGGCCTGGGACGCCGACAATACCGACATCGACCTGCACGTGACCGATACGCTGGGTGAAGAGGCCTATTACGGCAATCCGCTGACCGGGCAGGGCGGGCGCATGTCGGCTGACTTCACCGGCGGCTACGGGCCGGAGGAATTCCTGCTTCGCAGGCCCGCACCGGGCAAGTACCGCATTCATACCCGCTATTTCGGCGACCGCAGCCAGACCGTTAGCAACGGCACCACCTTGCAGGTGCGGCTCAGCACCAACTTCGGCACAATGCAGCAAAAGGATGAATACCTGACGGTGCGCCTGACCCAGCCCAGCGAGCAGGTGGAGATCGGCGAGGTGACCATCGGCCGGTAAGCGGATCGGAACAGGCGGCGGTTTCCGGAACTGCCGCGGACGCTGCTCTGGAGGGGAGGTGATGGGTGTATCATAAAAAGACAGAGCCATGATTATTTCAAGGTGAGTCCGTGGAAAACCGCCGCAATGACACCCCCACCCGGATAGACCATCTCCTGACGGAGTTGTACCTGTCCGCGAACAGCATCGCCGGTTCCGCAGAATCGCTGCTGCGCACGCCTCTCAGCCCTGAGCAGCGCGTCCATGTCGAAAAGATCAATACTGACGTCAGGCAATTGCGGGCGCTGGGCGCCTCCGCCCCTGACCTCGCAAGGGGGTTGTCCGGAACACCGTTGCCGGAAGCCCGCGGGCCTTTTCCGGAGACTTTCCAGTCCCTGCAAGGCGTACGAGTCCTGCTGGTGGAGGACAACCTGGTCAACCAGCAGGTGGCTGAAGCCCTGCTGCGGCGCATGGGTGTCAAGGTGCTGGTCGCGGCTGACGGCCGTGAGGCGCTGGCGTTGCTGGAGGAACAACGCGTTGATGTGGTGCTGATGGACTTGCAGATGCCGGTGATGGACGGACACGAAGCCGCGCGCCGCATCCGCGCCACGCCGCAGATACGCCACCTGCCGATCATCGTCTTTTCCGCCCATGCCTGGGCTGATGTGCGCGAAGATTCCCTGGCTGCCGGGATGAACGACTTTGTCAGCAAGCCGGTGAAGCCTGCCCAGCTCTGCGAAACCCTGACCCGCTGGCTGCATGCCGGTAATGCCTTTACCCCGGCAACTGCAGAGGCGGTACCTGCAAGCCCCGCCCCCCCGACTGCGTTGGTGGATGACAACCTTTTTGATCCGGTCACCCTCAGCGAGCTTTTTGAAGGCGATGAGCTTCGGCTTTCCCAACTCACGCACCTGTTCTTCAGCGATACCTGCGCCGGGGTGGACCAGATGTACCGGGCGCTGGAGCTGGAGGACCGCGCCACGCTGCGGCAACTGGCGCACAAGTTCAAGTCCTCCTCGCGCTCTATGGGCGCGGACGAGGTGGCGGACAGGCTGACGGAGGTGGAGCGGCTGGCCGACGCAGGCCCTGCGGAGGCGATCCAGCCTTTGCTGGAACAGGTACGGCGGTTGCTGGAACGGCGCTGACCCCAGTCATGGCTTAACGCCGGCGGGCATCCGGCAACAAAAATGCATTGGTACGCACGTGCCGGATGGCATAGTGTCGTCCGGTGTTTTCGCCAGCGGTGTTCCCCGACCATGCATCTGATTCCGGCCAGCCTATGGCTGCTGCTTGCCAGCCTGTGTTTCCTGCCCGCCGCCCAGGCCGCCGTATACGGCCTGAATGACTGGCGCAACCCCGCGCCGCACGGCCTGGACCCGTTCAAGGGCAACGCCGCCGCCGTGGCCGACATCGCCGCCGACACCGTCTTCATCTATCCGCATCCGGTAGGGGATTTCCCGCTGGAAGTGCGCGGCAAGCTGAGGACCTACCGGGGCCAGCAGTTTGTCTCTGCGGCCGTGGTGCTGCCTGTCCCGGCGGAAGCCGTGGCTCAGACCGTCCGCAGCTATACCGGCTACGCCTCGTTCTTTCCGAAGACCACGCTCTCGCAGCTCAAGCAGCAATCCGGCCCGCACACCCTGATGAAATACCATGTGCGCGTCGACCTGCCGATGCCGTTCCCCAACGTCTCCGAAGACATCCTGGCGCAGCACACCGTTGAAGCGGACGGCTCGGTATCGGCGCGGCTGATTGACGCGCCGCTGGATGTGGGGCTGGCCCGCTACGAATGGTTTCCGCTGGACGCCCGCCGCACGTTGCTGGTCTTCACCACCTGGACGGACCTGAACAGCGCCTCCTTCCTGCTGCGCACCATCCTGCGCGCCTTCCCGGACATCCGCATCGCTGTGCCTTATGTCGGCAACGGCTTCCTGGCCGAAGCCTTCCGCAACCGGCTTGCGCCGTCCGCCGCGCCTGTCCCCGCCGCCATGCCCGCCACGCCGCCCTTGCAGGAGCTGGCCTGGACGCCGGATCGCAAGCAGTGGCTGGCCGGGCTGCTGGAGCACGGCGAAGTGGCCTTCATCCATCCGCCGGTATGGGTGCGCGGCCCGGCCGACAAGCCCGGGGATTTGCGTTTCATCACCGCCATTGGCCGCATCGATGCCCCGGTGGACGTGACCCGGCAGATGACCACCGACTTCGCGCGCTACCCGAAGATATTTTCCCAGGTGCGCAAGGTGAAGATCCATCCGACCCAGAATTCCGGATTCGACATGGACATGAAGCTGGGCATCGGGCTGGGTTTCCTGTCGCTGCCGGTCAACATCTCGCTGTCGCATAACTGGAGCAAGGACCGCTCGCTGTTCTTCAAGTCCTTCGGCGGCGATCTGGAGCAGATCCAGGGCTATTGGCGCTGGGAAGAGGCGTCGGTGAACAGCACCACCATGCTGCTGCACTCGGCGGGGGAAGTGGGCGACCATCCACCGCATTTCCTGAAGCTGGCCAAGTATCTGCCCTACAACGACTTCCTGCCGACCATGGGCGCGCAACTGATCAGCCTGCGCAAGCTGGAGCGCTGGGTCGCGACCCGGAAGCCCGGCGCGCCGGTTGTGGAGGAACCCCTGCCGGAATGATCGGGTCTGCTGCGGGAACCCGTTCTCATCGGGGGCGTGGGGCACAACGGTTATTTTGGGTTGCTTAATTGTGCCCGATCCGCTTTTCTTCTGCCGTGACTGGCAAAATAGGCCTACGCCCGTGGCTTGGCCACACCCCTGACAAGCGCATATTCACAGGCATTTTGGAGAATGCGATGAACTTACCGACCACACTCCTGTCCATGAGAAAAAGCGCCCTCCGGGCCGTGGCATTGGCCCTGCTGGTACTGGTCATGCCCCCTGCCGGCGCTGAAACCGTTCCTGAACCGACGGGCAAGCGCCTCAGGGTGCTCGTGGCTGAAAACTTTCCTGATGGCAATGTGTTCATCGGGGCTGCCGCGCACGGGAAGTCCGTAGTCAACAACCCGCTGGTTGCCACGATCCTGGATCGCGAGTTTTCCTACATTACCCCGGCCAATGACCTGAAGCAGTCGACCGTGCATCCCGAGCCGGATGTCTGGAATTGGGATCTGGCCTTCATGTGGCTGCGGCACGCCCGTGATCAGAACCAGCTCCTTCGTGTTCACGGCCCCATATCCCCGCAAATTTCAACGTGGGCAAAGGAGGACAACCGCACCCGGCCGGAGTTGCTGGAGAACATGACCTCTTTCCTCAAGGCGGGATGTGATATCTATTCCGGGAATGAGCGCGTCCGCTGGCTGGATGTCATCAACGAAACGATCCTGGAAGACGGCTCCTGGCATATGCCCAAAGAGGGCAGCGAGCGCTATGAAAATCCCTGGGGCGCTATCGGACTGGATAATGATGCCCAGAAAACCCCGTTATACATTTCGAAAGCCTTTGAGATCGCCACCAAATATTGCGGCGGAATCAAGCTGCTTATCAACCAGAACCACCTGACCCCGGCGGCGGCCGAGAAGATGAAATACCTGGTCGGCTATATCCGCGGCAAAGGCTTTCGGGTGGACGGCATTGCCTGGCAGGGCCATATCACCACCGGCTGGGAAAAGGATGAGAACAACATGCGCCTGCTGGATGACCTGATAACCTGGGCGCACAAGAACAATCTGGAGTTCCACATATCGGAGTTCCAGTCGAACCTGCATACCCGCGTTGAAATGTTTTCCAAGCGGAAGAAACTGCCCTTGAAGGTCACAGAGGCCGAATTGCGCAGCAGATACCCGGCCCAGGCAAAGACATTCGCGGCTGTTCTGGAGCTGTTGCTGCGCCATCGTAACGGCGGCGTGGTCGCCATCAACTACTGGCACGTCTTGAATAGCGAGGCCATGAACAAGGACGGCAATCTGTTCGAGGATAACGGCGTTCCCAGACCGGCCTACTACGCTGTCCAGAACCTGCTGGAGCATCCGCCCGCACCCATCAGGAGCAAGCCTGCCGGGCGTTGATAAAACCGGCCGTACGGTGTCATCGTTCCAAACGGTGACGCCACCAGTCCAGCCAGAAGGCGGCCATGGTTCGCAGTCCCACGGCCGCCGGAATCATGGCCCCCACCGCCTGTGCGAAATGGATCGCACGGCCGGTGCGGATGCCTTCCCCCAGCGCGAACAGACTCAGACCGGCAATTCCCAGCAGGAACAGCGTCAACAACAGGGCTTTGAACATCGGCAAACTCCTCGGGGCCGTTGAGCATGCTTGACGCTATCACCCCGACATCCGCCGTTCAACGCCTCCCGTTTTCAGCCCAGACCGCTCCACGCCAGCCGCCCCGCAAAACCGATGAACAGCAAGCCGGTCACCGCCAGCCCCAGCGCCGACAGGCGGGGACGCTGCCGGAATGTCCCGGCCAGCCGGTTGCCGCCGTAAATCAGCGTCAGCAGGTAGATCATGCTGCAAATCTGCACCACCGTTCCCAGGATCAGGAAAGACAGCCACGGACGCGGGTAATCCGGCGCCACGAACTGGATAAAGAAGGCGATATAGAAAAAGATCGCCTTCGGATTCATCAGGCTGATGGTCAGCGCGGTGCGGAAGGGGCGGGGGGAAGACTCACTACGAGCGCTTTCCTGCAGCACACCCTCACGCCAGCGCAGCCGGGCGCCGCGCAGCAGGCCCGCGCCCAGCCAAGCCAGGTAGACCGCCCCCACCACTTGCAGCACCGTGAATACGGCGGGCCAGCGTTGCAGCAGCGAAGCCGCGCCGGTAGCCGCCAGCGTCATCAGGATCAGGTCGCCGGTAAAAATGCCGGCGGCGGCGCGAAAACCGGCGCGAACGCCCGACCGTGAGGAAACGGTGGCCAGATACAGCGAATTGGGGCCGGGCAGCAGCACGATGAGGATGGTGCCCAAGATGAAGGCGGGCAGGTCGGTGATGCCGTAGAACATGGGGATCGACTATTCCGGGACGGGCGGGTCAGGACGCGGCATCCGGGGCGTGGCGATAGCGGATCGCCAGTCCTCTCAGGAAGTTGCGCAGGAACTGGTCGCCGCACTCCCGGTAATTGTGATGGCCTTGCTTGCGGAACAGCGCCGCCAGTTCCTGCTTGGTCAGGATCAAGTCCGCCATCTGGAAGATATCCAGCATGTCTTCTTCGTGCAGTTCAAAGGCAATGCGGATCTTCTTGAGGATGTCGTTGTTGGTGAGCCGGGTGCGGCCCTTGGGGGCTTCGTAGGGCTTGCCGTTCTGCGAGCCCCGGCGCTGGATGATCAGGCCGTCCAGAAAATGGGTCAGTACGGCGTGGCTGCACGCCAGGTAGCCGTCCTCGTCCTCGGCTTTCAGCAGGGCTTCCAGTTCTTCCGTGGCAATCTCATAGCCGGTCAGGCGGAAGATGTCGGTCAGGTGGCGGTTGCTGAGGTCGAGGGTGTAGCGAAGGCTGCGCAGAACGTCGTTCGCGGTCATTGTCGGGTTTTCCGGGGGGTGAGGGTTTGGCGCGGGGGCAGGCAGGTATTGTACGGCGGGTTAGGGGGATTAGACAGGGGGAGGGAATGGCATCGGCGCGGAAGATTTCCGACCGAGGGAACTGCCCGGCTCCGTCCGGGGTGCCGTAGAACCCGGGGTGGCTTATTTTCCGGAAGGGAATGCGGGTAATATCCCCGAATCGCCTCGGGGCGGCAACACACCCACAGGGAATAGAATACGATGAAATGGTTGGCGGGAATGGCGGCGCTGCTGGTATGCGCGTCCGCCGGGGCATCCGAAGTCTTTAAATGGACGGATGAGCAAGGCAAGGTGCATTACGGCGACAAGCTGGTGGCTCCGGACGCCAGCAAACGGATGGAGGTGAACGGAGAGTCACCCCGCGAAAAACATCTTCGCCAAGACCGGGAAATGCGGGCCCGTTGGGAGGAGGACACGGCGAAATGGCAACAAGAGTATGAGGCCAGAAAGCGCGAGCGGGAAAACCGGCAGGCCGAGGCGTCAGCGTCCGGTCAGGACAAGCCATCATCCTCGCCGGCAGCCCGGTTCCAGCCGCCGTCAATTCCGGGCATGCCCGCCTTCGATCCCAAACGGAAATCGGTGCCGGTCAATCCGCAAGGGGTAGCGGCGGCCTGCAAGGGGCTGGCGGATCGTATTTCGAAGGTCAAGTCGGGTGAGACCTGGGAGGAACTGGCGAAGGAGTTTGATGACACCTGTCCGGGTGTGGCTTACGAGTGCTTTATCTACAAGCGTCACCAGAAGCCGGACAAATGCCAGTGGGTGAAGCGCACCCGGGATGACAATGCGATGGTCAGGACGAATGTTTATGAATAAGGCGGTTCCAACCAAGGGTTGAAAACCGGCACGCCGGTGGTGATGAAGTCGGCGACATTGCGCGTGGCCGCGCTTTTCCACCCTTCTGTGGAACAGGGGGGCCCGCAGGGCTGGGTGGTAACGGCGGCGGTATGAACACGATTTTTTTGCGGAGCTCAGGTAGGGCGCAATGGAATTGCGCCGAATCTGTGCTGAGCATAATGGTGCGTTAGGCGGAAATGCGGCGCAATTCCATTGCGCCCTACGAGGGCTGATATTATGTCGCCCGGATAGGGCTCATGGCGTGCAAGATTTTCGAGAGTCGAAGGGGTTTCACGATCAGAAGTGGGCGCATTGTTAATGCGCCCTTCAAACGAAACGGGCCACCTCTGAAAGCAACAATGCCAAAAAACTGGTGAAAAAAAATCCTGCAAGCCAATACCATGCTTTAAGGAGAAGTGGAGGGTGCGTTATTATTTTTAGTGGAGTAACAGAGAGTAGTGTTGCAGGGATAAATATTAATAAATACAAGAGGGCTAATGCAAGCGCTAAGGGGGTTGCTCCGCCGTCGAAACCCATGGCTACACCAATTCCAATTCCCAAAGCCAAGAATGCAACACCATAAAGATATAGTGCTCTAAGAGTTATTGAAATGATGATGGTCATTCGTCGCTCCTGAACAGTTCAGGTAGGGCGCAATGGAATTTTGCCGAATCTATGCCGAACACTATGGTGCGTTAGGCGGAAATGCGGCGCAATTCCATTGCGCCCTACGAGGATTGATTTTCGTATTTAAATCACCACGGTTTATACCATGGCTTTTTCTTAGATGTTGCGGCAGAATCATTCGGTTTAGTTACTTTCACATTAACAGGAAAAGGCGCGGTTTTGGTGCCTTCCACTAGTCCATAAACAGCAACACCTGCACCTTTGTCAACACTAAGAACCTCGTTACAATCATTTATAAGCATACCTGTAGCAATTGCGGCAGCAAAAGCAGCATCATAGTAACTCATTGAATCAGCTTCACAATATTTTAGAAAAAAAGGTGCTAATCGCTCATGTGATTCTTTGAAGCTTATTGGCACATGTTTAGCCGAAGCATACTCAGTATTTATATTTTCTTCGCCAATTTTATGGCCAAGTTGTTGCAAGGTCGATAACATTAAATTCATTAGTTTTGGGCCAAATATATTTGCCTTATCCGAAAGAACCGCTGTGCCACCTTCAATTGTTGTAGGATGACCAAAAGTTCTATACATTAATGAACCAGAAATTCTTGAAACAGAGGAAATTAGGGTTTCGGCATGTAATCCTTTTTCATTTACAAGTAACTTTCTAGCAGCTTCATTAAAGAAAACGGCGGCCTCTATCAACTTTTTGTGTTTTTCATTATCCATTTTTATTCCCTTGTTTAACGAACTTCATTTCGGCGACAGAGTTCGCATATCAAACCCTTCGCCTATCGCGGGTAACGCTACGTTGGAGTTCGTTCAAAATCAGCAGCTTGCGAAATCACACCATCTTGCTATGCGAACTAAACCCACGGTACAGCCTTGCCGAAACCTACCACCCCGACCCACCCCCGTCAACCCAACCTCTTCCTAAACCTATTCGGCGACACCCCCGCCCACCCCCGAAACGCCCGCGTAAACGCACTCTGCTCCGAATACCCCAGCAAAAACGCAATCTGATTCAAATCCAGCCGCCGGTCCCCCAGATAATGCTTCGCCAACCGAAACCGCGTCTCCCGCAACATCCCGTTAAAGTTCAACCCCCGATCCTCCAACCGCCGGTGCAACGTCCGCGTCGACAGATTCAACCGCCGCGCCACCCCCTCCAGCGTCGGCACACCGCTGTTCAGCATCTCCACGCAAATCGCCTGCACCGAATCCAGAAACGCATCCCCCTTCGCCGACTCATCCAGCAAGGCCTCGGCCTGCTTCTCCAGCAACTCCAGCAAAAACGGATTCTGCCCGTTCACCGGCAAGGCCAGCAGCGGCAGGGCAATCTCGATCGCCACGCGCGGCTGGTTGAACAACACCCGGCAACCCATCAGCGCCTCGAACATCGCCACCGGGTAGGGCGCTTCATGCGTGAAGTGGATCGCTTCCGGCCCGAAGGTCGCGTTCGCTTCCATCGACACGATCGAGCGCACAAAGGTGATCAACCCGCCCATGAACACTTCGTTCGACAGGTGCGTGGAAATGCCCTGATCCGCATCCCAGCTGATCTTCAGCACCGACCCGTCGCTGTCCAAATGCACGTCCGACATGTTGTGCAGCAGCTTCTGGTAACGCTGGAAACGCAGCAGCGCTTCGCCCAGCGTGCCGCAATGCATGATCAGGTAGGCCATCACGCCGGTATGTTCCGGCTGCACGCACGCGCCGATCTTCAGCCCCAGCGCCGGTTCGTGCAGTACGGCCTGCAGGCTTTCCAGCAAGTCCCACCACATCGTCATCGGCATCTGCGCGTGCGCGGGCCAGGCCGACAGCCGGTGGCGAATCGAGGGCGCGGCAATGCCGTGTTGGTCCAGATAAGCCAGCACCAGACCGCCCAGGTCGCTGGCGACGTAAATGCCCTGCATCAAGAATTCCTCAGAATGGCGAAAACCGTCAAAAACACGGCGAACTATGTCAATACGGTATGCAAAGCATACGGCAGAATGACCTCATCGAACAACGACAAAGTAACGAGGGTTCCACCATGAATGACATCCTGCACGCGCTGCTGTTTATCGGCTTGGCCGGGGCGGTGTTTCTGGGCGTGATCGCCGCCGAGGCTTACTACTGGCACCGCAAGGGCCGTCCGGAGATGTATTCCTTCAAGGAAACGCTGACCAATCTGACGATGGGCGCGAACTACAAGATCGTCGACGGCATCGCCGTGGCCTTGTTCATCCGCGTGTTTTTCGACTGGGTCTACCAGTTCGGTTTCCAGTACAAGCCGGTGCACGGCATCTGGAGCATCCTGCTGATCTTCCTGGTGGTGGATGCCAGTTTCTACCTCTGCCACTTCATGATGCACAAGGTGCGCTGGTTCTGGACCTCGCACGTCACGCACCACTCCGCCGAGCGCATGAACTATTCCACGGCGCTGCGCCAGAACTTCACCATGGTGTTCAACGGCGCGTGGCTGTTCTGGTGGGTGCCGGTGGCGCTGGTGGGCTTCGACAAGAATTGGGTGACGCTGGCCATCGAGCTGAACCTGGCTTACCAGTTCTTCCTGCACACCGAAACCTACAGCCCGCTGGACAAGTTCGGCGCGGTGCTGAATACCCCGTCCCACCATCGCGTCCATCACGGCAGCAACCCGGCGCAGATCGACACCAACTTCGGCGGCGTGCTGATCATCTGGGACAAGATTTTCGGAACCTTCGTGCCGGAAGAAAAGGCGGGCGTGATCAAGTACGGCCTGGTGGACCGTCAGCCGCATTCGCTGAACCCGATCTACCTGCAGGTGCATGAATGGGGCGAGATGTTCCGCGACTTCCGCAACAGCGGCTACGATTTCCGGGTGTTCTGGAAAGCGCCGGGCTGGAAGAGCGACAAGATGCAGCAGCTGGAAGCGCGGCAGGTTCGCCAGGCGGGTTGAGAGGGGAAACGGTTCTGACAAGGGGCGCAATGGTTGCGCCCTTTGTCATTGGTGAATCCTTGAGCACCGCTTGCCGGAACTGTTCGCTGTTTCCTTGACTTCAAGCTTTCATGGGCGGAAGGTGTAGGTCTCTGTTTTTTGCATTGACCCACCGTATGACCATCCAGATTCAATTGACCCTGCCGGAGTGGCTGTCCGCCTTCATGGAAAACGGCCCCCGGCACTACGAAACCCCGGCCGCGCGCATGTCGCTGGCCATCGAGCTGGCGGCGCGCAATGTGCTGGGCAAGACCGGCGGTCCGTTCGGCGCGGCCATTTTCGACAAGCAGTCCGGGTTGTTGCTGGGGGTGGGCGCCAATCTGGTCATGAACTCGGGGCTGTCGATGGCCCATGCCGAGATGGTGGCGATTTCGGTGGCGCAACGGCAACTGGGCCAGCTTAGCCTGACCGGTCCGGGCGGGCGCTGGCAGCTGGCTACCAGCTGCGAGCCGTGCAGCATGTGTCTGGGCGGCATTCACTGGTCGGGGTTGAAGTCGGTGCTGATCGGCGCGCGCGATGAAGACGCCCGAGCCATCGGTTTCCACGAGGGTCACAAACCGCACGACTGGGAAGCCGCCTGGCGCGTCGACGGCATCGAGGTGCAGCGCGACCTGTTGCGCGCCGAGTCCTGCGCGGTGCTGCAGGCCTACATCCGCC